>JABHHM010000110.1 GCA_018671575.1 Methylococcales bacterium
AAAGCTTAATTTATAAAAATATAAAAAACACAACACTATATGTTGTGCTACTTGTTTTGCTGAGATACAATATAGGCTAAATAATAACAAAAAAACAATAAAGATCTGTAAATTCAAACTCTTACAATAATAACTTAAAAATAACATAAATAACTACCAAAAATTCTGTGAGGAACCTCCAATATGACAGCACAATTACATCTAGTTTCTGAAAATTCATCAGATGTTTCGATTCAAAGCGCTTCTGAAGATATTTGGAACACTAAGTATCGATTAAAAACCAAAGATGGTGAAATTATTGATAAAACAATTGATGAAACTTATCAGCGAGTGGCTAAATCGTTGGCTGATGTAGAAACCAGTGAATCACTTAAAGCTGAGTGGAGTGAACAGTTTTTGTGGGCTTTAAGGCATGGAGCAATCCCAGGTGGTCGTATTATTTCTAATGCAGGGGCAACAGAACACAAGCCTGCGACTTCAACCATTAATTGTACAGTGTCCAGTAACATTCCTGATTCAATGGATGAAATATTATCAAAAATTCACGAAGCAGGTTTAACCCTGAAAGCAGGGTGTGGTATTGGTTACGAGTTTTCAACATTGCGCCCTAAAGGTGGTTATGTCTCTGGTGCGGGTGCTTATACTTCTGGTCCGCTGTCGTTTATGGATATTTATGACAAAATGTGTTTTACCGTTTCATCTGCGGGCGGGCGTCGTGGTGCACAAATGGCAACCTTTGATGTGGGGCATCCTGATGTCATGGACTTCATCAAAGCTAAGCGTGAAGATGGTCGTCTTAGACAGTTTAATCTTTCTTTATTAATCACCAAAGAATTTGTCGAAGCGGTTAAAAATGATCATGATTGGGCATTGGCCTTTCCAATCACTGTCAAAGAATCAACTTCTGATAAAATTGACCTGAATGATTCCAAACAAATTTTATGGCGTGAATGGCCAATTAAAGATGATTATGTGGTCAATGATACAGGGCGGGTTGCTTGCAAAATTACCAAAGTGATTAAGGCTCAAAGATTATGGGATCTCATCATGGCAACGACTTATGATTATGCTGAACCTGGCTTTATTTTGATTGATAAGGTCAATGAGATGAACAATAATTGGTTTGCTGAAGATATTAGGGCAACCAATCCTTGTGGTGAACAGCCATTGCCACCATACGGTAGCTGTTTGTTAGGTTCAATTAACTTAACTCGTTTTGTGAGCAACGCATTCACTGATAAAGCAGGTTTCGATTGGGAATCTTTTGGTAAAACAGTGAGTATTTTTACTCGCATGTTAGATAATGTAGTAGAAATCAATGGCTTACCTTTGCCTCAGCAGAAAAACGAAATCATGAGCAAGCGTCGCCATGGTATGGGTTATCTCGGTTTAGGGTCAACTTTAACAATGCTTGGTATGAAATATGGGGAAGCAGAGTCAATTCAATTTACTGAAGAAATCAGTAAGTTTTTGGCTGTTGAAGGTTGGAAAGCGGGTTTGGCATTGGCAAAAGAAAAAGGACCTGCCCCCATTATGAATGAAGAATTTACCGTGACTCAGGAAATGATTGGCAAGCGACCAGAAATGTATGTCGATGGTTGGAAAGTAGGAGATAGTATTACTGGTAAGGTGCTGCATGCTAAATATAGTCGCTACATGCAACAAATGGCAGAAGTTGAGCCAGAATTAGTTGACGAAATTGCACAAGTGGGTTCACGTTTTACTCATCATAGTTCAATTGCTCCAACGGGAACAATTTCGCTGTCTTTGGCAAATAATGCCAGTAATGGAATTGAACCTTCATTTTCTCACCAATATTCTAGAAATGTAATTCGTGAGGGTAAAAAATCGAAAGAAAAAATTGATGTTTTTTCTTTCGAGCTATTGGCTTATCGTAGCATGATTAATAATCAGGCATCACCTTATGCCGAAGAAGAAAACAATAAATTACCCAGCTATTTTACTGAAGCGGATCAAATCACACCCAAACAACATGTTGATATTCAGGCTGCTGCTCAAA
The DNA here is from genome assembly GCA_018671575.1 of Methylococcales bacterium. Lineage (GTDB taxonomy): Bacteria > Pseudomonadota > Gammaproteobacteria > JABHGC01 > JABHGC01 > JABHHM01. The sequence goes on from JABHHM010000110.1 coordinate 2,021, forward strand.
AGTGGATTGATTCATCCATTTCTAAAACGGCCAACGTGCCTACTGATTATCCGTTTGAAGATTTTAAAGATATTTATTTGTATGCTTACGAAAAAGGTTTGAAAGGTTGTACTACATTTAGGTTTAATCCAGAAGTATTTCAAGGCGTGCTGGTCAAAGAAAAAGACCTTCAAAACACCACTTATCAGTTTACATTGGATGATGGCAGTGTAATTGATGTGAAGGGTAATGAAGAAATAGAGTATGATGGTGAAATGCATACAGCGGCAAATTTATTCGATGCCTTGAAAGAAGGCTATTACGGTAAGCTATAGGAAACATTAATAATGGCAACAAAAATAGAGAAAAAAATAGTAGAATTTAAAGTGGTTGATGAAGAATCAGCAAATACAACTCAAGCGGCACCTGCTGTGGAGCACATGCACGCCAATGTCGAAAGACCAGAGTTGTTATTGGGTTCAACCTATAAAATCAAAACCCCTTTATCAGAACATGCGCTTTATGTGACCATCAATGATGTGATTTTAAATGAAGGTACTGAGCATGAGTCAAGGCGACCGTTTGAAATTTTCATTAACTCTAAAAATATGGATCATTTTCAATGGGTGGTTGCATTAACGCGGGTTATATCCGCTGTTTTTAGAATTGGTGGTGATGTCAGTTATTTGTCAGATGAATTGAAAGCGGTGTTTGACCCGAAAGGTGGTTATTTCAAAAAAGGTGGGAAATTTATGCCATCTTTGGTGGCAGAAATTGGTGATGCCATCGAGTCTCATATGAAAATGATAGGGTTAATTGATGATGATAATTTAGATGATCATCAGAAAAACTTTATTAAAAAGAAACGTGAAGAATACGAGTCAATTAATGGCGGTAGTGGGCACGAAAAAAAAAACAAAGAAGTGCGTGACGACTCGGTAGCATTTCCCGAAGGCGCACAGCTTTGCCAAAAATGTAATACCAATGCATTGGTTATGATGGATGGTTGTATGACTTGTTTGAATTGTGGTGATTCTAAATGTGGTTGATGTGTTAGAATAGATAATTATGAAGTTTTTTGTTATTAACTATTTTTTGTTATTACAGTTGTTGACGACTGTTGGATGGGCTGATTCCAGGCTTGAAGTTAGTCTGTCCAAAGACATGGCTTATGTACAACAGGTGCTAATTTGTTCCGTAAAAGTGATCAGTTCGCAAACGGTGAGCATCAAAAACATTGATTCTCCTATTGTCTCAAATGCCAGTCTTGATAATATCGATGGTCCAAGATTTTACAGTCAGAAAATCAACGGACAAACATTTTCAGTGACAGAATATCGTTATGCCGTAACGCCATTGATGCCTGGGGTAATTGATATCAAGTCTTTGACTGCCGATATAAGCTATGATCAGGCGATCAATAACGCACAATGGCAACGGCCAGGGTATGGTAACCAATATTATAATCCCTGGGCGAGGCCTCAAAAAATAACTAAAACCATCAAATCAAAACAAATATCCATTAATGTTAAGCCTGTGGCACTTAAAAATACCATCTGGCTACCGCTTTATTCTTTACAAATTCAAGGTTTTATTGGTAATGGTCAAAAACTAAAAGAAGGAGAACCAATATCCTATACACTAGTGATGGATGCAAATGGCTTAAAAGGGGCTGACTTACCCAATTTAAATTCCCATATTATCAGTAAAGATTTTAAATTGTATTTTGAATCTGCAACAACTACAAAATTTCTAAGTGAAGATGGTTTATCAATATTAGGTAAAAGAACTGAAAAATATACTTTAGTACCCAAAAAATCAGGAAAAATTAATTTACCTTCTTTGAAAGTTTCCTGGTGGGACTTAAATAATCAGCGTGAAGTATGGACTGAAATGCCTTCTACACCGATTGATGTCAAAGAGTCATATGCATCACAGCACAGAAAAGATCCTGATAAATATACGCATCATTTTAAAACAGCCCTTAATTATTTAACTGTTTTAGTGTTAAGCCTATTTTTATTTATTATTGGCCTATGGATTGGTGCTGGACGACCTGGTAAACAAAGTCGTCATCGACATTTTAAAAGGACTCGTCTATTTTGGGCGAAAAAAATATCTGAAGCGGTAAAACCTGGTTGGTATGCGTTATTGCATGTTTTGGCTTTGTGTCGACAGATCATGTCTGATAATCGTTACCAGCTTATTGAAGCTTTGTGGGAAAAAACCTTCAATAAATTGCCAATTGCCTTCAAAGTGATGATTATCCTCCGAGATATTAAAAAACTAAATCAGCCTGAACAATTATCGGTTTATCTTAACCGATTGACAGAACATTGTTTAAAGCTTTCTGTCAGTACGCCCAATAAAGATATTGGCAGAATTATATGTCAGCGTTACCCGTGTGATTGTTGTGCAATTGTTGAAAGTTATAGGCTGCTTGATGTGAAAATGTTTGGCCAGGGAACATTTGAATTCACTGAGTGGAAATCTATATTCATTAAAGCAATGAACTGGCGCTGTTTTATCAAAGAAAAAAACAGTGTTGATTCTCAAGTAAAATTTAGATCATTGAACCCAAGCATGGGGGAATAATCATGAGTCAAGCCAAAAAAATATTAGTTGTTGGTCCTTCATGGGTGGGTGACATGGTGATGGCGCAGAGTTTGTTTATGGTTTTAAAGCAGCAAATGCCTACTGCTTTGATCGATGTTCTGGCGCCAGGTTGGACCATTCCATTGTTAGATAGAATGCCAGAAGTCAATCAGGGTATCGAAATGATTGTCGGGCACGGCAAATTAATGATTAACGAACGCAAAACGGTGGCTAAAAAATTATCATTAGAAAATTATGATCAGGCCATTTTACTGCCTAATTCACTAAAATCAGCTTTAATTCCTTTTTGGGCAGGCATACCAAGAAGAACAGGGTTCCTTGGGGAGATTAGGTTTTTTCTTGTGAATGACCGAATTAAATTAGATAAAAAACAATTAACCATGACGGTACAACGTTTTGTTTCGTTGGGTTTGCCTAAAGATTCTGTATTACCTGAAAAAATTCCTCAACCAAAATTACAAATATCAAAGGCATCTGTTGAGCAGTCATTAAATAAATATAATATAAATCAGCCTGATAAAACATTGATAGCACTTTGTCCAGGGGCAGAATATGGGCCAGCAAAGCAATGGCCATTAGAGCATTTTGCTTCAGTTGCTAATCATTATATTGAGCAAGGATGTCATGTCTGGATTTTTGGTTCTGAAAAAGATGTGCTTGCGGGGCAGAAAATTAATGAATTAACTCAACAAAGATGTTTGGATTTTACAGGAAAAACCTCGTTGTCAGAAGCAATTGACTTTATGTCACTATCATCTGTTGTCGTGAGTAATGATTCAGGTTTAATGCATGTGGCAGCTGCATTGGATAAACATATTATTGCTATTTATGGTAGTTCTGATCCAAAATTTACCCCGCCATTATCAGATAAAAGTCATATATTGTCGTTAGAATTATCCTGTAGTCCCTGTTTTAAGCGAGAGTGCCCGTTAGGTCATTTGGAGTGTTTAAAGGAATTAATGCCAAGCCTGGTTATTGAGCAGATTGATGAATCTATTGTCTGAGCTTGAAATACAAAACATGATGTTACTTTGGAAGAGTAAGCCGATAATATAGCATCACGGATGAACACAGATAAGATCGGCACGGATAATGCTTCATTGAGCATCCTTGTTTATCCCTAAGGAATGGGCACGAAATAACTTCCCGTTCTTGGTTTCATATTTATTTTAAATTCAAATGATCTGATTGAATAAAAGCGTAGGAATAGTCACTCTATTTTGAGCTTTTATGATTGAATAT
>JABHHM010000301.1 GCA_018671575.1 Methylococcales bacterium
ATCCGCTAACTTAATCAAGGTAACACGAAATAATTGCTCACCTTCCGTTAAATCAAATGGCCAAATGGCATCTTCTGCAATGAGTTCATCCAATAATGATTTTGATGCTTCGGTAAAAATAATGAACGAATCATCTACTTTGGCAACAGGTCGGATAATTTGAACGGGTTTGCCTTGTCGGCTGACAATGCTGGTTCTCAATGGTTCATGTCGCCGTACTATTTCAGTGATGGATTCTTTTAATGCCGAACGATTTAGTGATCCTTCAATACGCAATGACATCGGCATATTATAAGCAGCAGAGTCAGGTGATAATTGTTGTAAAAACCAAAGCCGTTCTTGGGCATGTGAGAGTAGTGGAGACTCATTGTCAACGTGCTCAGAAATAATGATGGTGTTGACATCTATGTCTGCTTCATTTTCTGAAAAGTGTTCTAAATGTCTGGCAAAACCTGCAATGGTTGGGTATTCAAATAAGACTTTGAGTGGCACTTCGATTCTAAAAATACGTCTTACTCGTGAAATGATCTGGGTCGCCAACAATGAATGACCGCCCAAATCAAAAAAGTTATCATGTGCCCAACACTGTTCAAGCCCTAGAACATCTGACCAAATTTCGGCCAAAGTGACTTCGGTAGAATTTCGTGGATTCACTTTATCAGGTGTATTTGAAAAATTAATGACAGGTTCAGGTAATAAGTTTTTATCCAGTTTGCCATTTGCGCCAATGGGTAATTGATCCAATTTGATGGTAAATGATGGAATCATATAATCAGGCAAGGATTTTTTCAGACCCGCTTTGAGGTTTTTTGAAATTTGTTGTGTTTCTAATTCTGTGACGACATAGGCAATTAAGCGTTGTCTACCCGCAGAGTCTGACCACAAAATAACCGCACAACCACTGACATCAGGCTGTTTGATAATGACGGATTCAATTTCACCTAACTCAATACGATAACCTCGAAATTTAACTTGTTGATCAATGCGTCCTAAATATTCAATGATACCATTTCTGAGTTGACGAACTTTATCGCCTGTTTTGTATAAACGATCTTTCGAATAGGGATTGAATAGATCAGGCACAAATGAGGTTGCGGTTAAATCAGGTTTATTCAAATAGCCTTGAGTGATGCCTGATCCACCGATATACAATTCGCCATGAACCCCAAAAGGTACGGGATTTCCAGATTTATCCATCACATAGGTTTGTACATTGGCAATGGCTTGTCCGATGGGCAAATTATTGTGACGACTTTGATAATTTGTCAGATCAAATACGGTTGATACCACAGTGGCTTCTGTCGGACCATAACTATTTAGCAATCGTACAGAAGTTCCCACTGTTTGCTGCCATTCTGTTAATTTTGCGGCATAAACCGCTTCTCCACCAATTACAATTTGACGTAAACAGCGAGGAATTTCCAATTCCGATTCAACCAGTTGACTCACCAGTTCGTGCCAAAATGCGGTGGGTAAACTGACCGTACTGATTTCCCAAGCATCAATGCCTCTGAAAAACATACGGGCGGAGTCCAACATATCATCACTTCTTAAAATGAGTGGCGCACCCAATACCAATGCGGGGAAAATTTCTTCAATGCTGGCATCAAAACTGATAGAAGAAAATTGTAACAGGCGATCATGTTGGGTTAAATGATAGGCATCAATGGCGGCATCGGTAAAGTGAGTTAAATTACTGTGTTTGACACACACACCTTTAGGTTGTCCTGTTGAACCCGAAGTGTAAATAATGTAAGCCTTGTTTTGCTGATCAATCGGTAAATTTAAATTATCCGTTGAGAGTCGGCCAATTTGTGCCCAACCACAATCCAGACAAAAAGCATCACCTTTAAAAGCACCAAAACGATCAAGATATTGTTTTTCCGTCAATAATAATGAGGTTTTGGTGTCGTTTAACATATAGTTAATGCGTTCATCAGGATAATTGGTGTCAATGGGTAAATAAGCATTGCCAGATTTTAAGACGGCTAAAATACCAATGATCATTTCAACGGATCTGTTCAAACACAAGGCAATGATTTGGTCAGTTTTTCCGTCTGTTTTCAATAAATAATGAGCCAGTTGATTGGATAATTGATTGAGTTCCTCAAAACTAAGCTCTTCTTCACCAGAAATAATGGCGATTTGATCTGGAATAGTGACTGCGTGATGTTCAAACGCTGCAATGACTGATTGAGTGTTGCATTCAGCTAATTGTTTGGGTGAATTAAATTCAACACAAATTTGCTTGATTTCCGCATCACTGAGTAAAGAATAATGGTTGATTTTTTGATTGGGCTTTTTAACAATTTCTTGAAGTAAATGTTGAAAATGTTGACTCATTTGTACAATGGTTGCACTTTCAAATAAATCTATATTGTATTCAAATACCGCTCTTAGACCTTCGCTGGTTTCGACCATGTCTAAACTCAGTTCAAACTTAGCTTGTTGAGTTTGCAATGGCATCAATTGCATTTCTAAATCATCAAATCCTGCTTGAAACAAAGGTTGATTATGCAGGGCAAACATGACTTGAAATAAAGGAGAATGATTTAACTCACGATTCGGTGTGACAGCATCCAATATTTGTTCAAATGGTATGTCTTGGTTTTCATAAGCGGCCAGGGTATTTTGTTTGACCGTACTGAGTAATGTAAAAAAGTCAGGATTGTTGTCCAATTGTGACCGAATCACAATGGTATTGACAAAACAGCCGAAGACATTTTCTATTTCAGCATAATGTCGACCTGCTGATGGTGATCCGACTATGATATCCGTTTGGTTACAGTATTTACTTAATAACACTTTAAAGGCCGTCATTAAGACCATATACAGTGTTGCATTGGATTGACGCGCCAATATAGACAAAGAATCCGATAACGTTTTGGATAATTCAAAGCCATAAATATTACCATTAGTGGTTAATATACTGGGCTGTTGAAAATCAAAAGGTAATTCCAAAATAGTGGTATTCGCTAGTTTTTGTTTCCAGTAGTTTAATTGTGAAGCCAAAACATCTGGCGTTAGATAATGCCGTTGCCAGTAAGCAAAATCACCGTATTGAATGGTGGATTTGTCATGATTGATATTTTCATTTTTAAGGTTGGCTTCATACAATGATGCAATTTCATTCATTAGCAGTGTTAATGACCAGCCATCCGCAATGATGTGGTGTAGATTAAATAATAAAATATGACGTTTTTCTGCCAGTTGATAGAGATTGATTTTAAAGAGTGGCCATTGTTTTAAATCAAAAGACTCAGTTGCCGCCAATGTTAAAATATCTTGTAATTCACCATCACTGTATTGGATACCCTCATGACATTGGTAAGCCAGCTTAAAATCAACATCGGTTAACACTGTTTGAGTTGGTAAGTCGTCATGATCAACAATGATGGTTCTTAGAATTTCGTGCCGTTCGATAATATGCTGACAGGTTTTTTCAAACTGAGCATGATCTAATGATCCTTTAAACTCTAAAGCAAACGGAATATTATAAATGGGGCTGCCTGGTTCAAATAAATCTAAAAACCACAATCTTTCTTGTGCAAAAGACAATGGAATATCTGTATTTTCAGGTCGTTTGGTGATGTTGTGAATCACATTTGCTGATGTATTGCTTGATTGACTTTGTTCGTCTATTCGTTGCGCCAATACTTTTAAGTTTTCTGCTTCAAAAATGACAGGTAATTTTAAAGTGATATTGAACTGTTTTTTAATTCGTGATGATAATTGGGTGGCTAACAGAGAATGCCCGCCCAATTCAAAAAAGTTGTCGGTTAAGCCAGCTTTTTCTATCCCCAATAGTTGACACCATAGTTGACTGACTTGTTGTTCAGTCCCTGTTTCTGGTGTGACATAATTGAGGGTAAATTGTTCTTGAGGTTCTGGCAGTGCATTGAAATCAATTTTACCATTGGCCGTCAGTGGCCATAAGTCCAGTTTGATATAAACCTGAGGTACCATATAATCAGGCAGGCAATTCTGTAAATAGGTTTTTATGTCTGCTCTGGATAAAATGGCATCATTAGCCGCCACCAGATAGGCAACCAATTGTAGACTCTTTTTATGGTAAATAACCTGACTTGAATTAATCAATAGATGCTGATTTAAATGAGTTTCAATTTCACCCAGTTCAATACGAAAGCCACGAATCTTCACTTGATGATCTAATCTGCCAAGGAAGGCAATGTCATCATTATTCAAACGACGCGCTAAATCACCTGTTTTATACAACTTTTGTTGGCTATCATTGAATGGATTATCAATAAATTTTTGTGCTGTTAATTCATTCTGATTAAGATAGCCTTGTGTGACACCTGCACCACCCACATGTATTTCACCCGAAACACCTACTGGCACAGGCTGTAAATTTTGATCGAGTATATACAATTGTAGATCGGTCAATGGCTGACCAATTAAACTGTGTTTAACTTTGTCTGCCTGATATTCACAATCATGTTGAGTTAATAAACGATGAGTGACATGAATCGTGGTTTCGGTAATACCATACATATTGACCAGTTTTGGAGAGGTATCACCATGTTGACTAAACCAGGGTATCAATGCCTGATAATCCAGTGACTCGCCACCAAAGACAATGGTTTTAAGATGTTTTACCGCAGCTTGCATTTCTGTGAGAGGAATTAAGGCATTAAAGGCAGAAGGTGTCTGATTTAAAACCGTTATTTTTTCTTCGGTTAATAAAATGGCAAAATCTTCTGGAGATCGTGAAACCCAATACGGTACAACCACCAATCGTCCACCATGCAACAATGCTCCCCAGATTTCCCACACTGAAAAATCAAACGCATAAGAATGAAATAAACTCCAATGATCTGTTTCATCAAAATGAAATTGTGTCTGACAGGCTAAAAAGAGTCGTTGTACTTGATGGTGCTGTACCATGACACCTTTGGGTGTGCCTGTTGAACCCGAAGTGTAAATAATATACGCCAAATTGTCTGGTGTGACAGTGACATCAGGCGGTGTGTCAGGCTGTTGTTGAATCACTTCGTTGTCAGTATCCAACCGTATCAATTGGCTGTTTTCAGGTAAACTAAATTTCCAGACATCTGACTGACTGATGACAAATTTTAGTTTTGCATCATTGATGACAAATGAGAGTCGTTCTTCTGGGTAATTAGGGTCAAGCGGAACATAACAGCCTCCAGCCTTCAGAATAGCTAATAAACCAACAATGAGTTTTTCACTTCTGGGCAATGACAAGCCAATCAATTGTTGATTTTCTACCCCTTGAACCAATAAATAATGAGCCAGCTGGTTACTTTGTTGCTCTAATTGTTGATAACTGAGTTGCTTGTTTTCAAAAACTACGGCAATGGCATTCGGGTTTTGTTGTGCTTGCAAGGAAAACTGTTGATGCAAACAATGCTTAACTTGATAGTTTTGTTTCGGCTGTTGGTCATCAATTAATTGCTTCCATTCTTGTTCCGTCAGATAGTTATATCGACTAATTTGCAATGTTGGTTGCTGAATAATTTGATCAATCAGACGATTATAATGTTCTGCAAGTCGTGCAATGGTGGTGCTTTCAAATAAATCAGTATTGTATTCAAAACCTCCAATGATACCTTGTTCTGTTTCCATCAAACTCAAAGTGATGTCAAATTTTGATGATTTGATTTCTGCTTCAACAGGTTTAATTTCAATGTCCGTCAAGTTGTAACTGGTTTTGGGTAATTGCAACATGCTAAACGCAATTTGAAACACGGGACTGCGACTGGTATCACGACCCAGATTTAAAGCATCTACCAGTTTTTCAAAAGGCATGTCCTGATGACTATAAGCTTCCAGTGCGGTTTGTTTGACACGTTTCAATGCTTCAATAAAGGTCGGTTCACCTGAAAAATCCGTGCGTAATGCTTGCATATTGATGAAAAAACCAATGAGCTGATCGGTATTGTAATGACTTCGACCTGCAATGGGTGATCCGACACAAATATCATTGTGCTGACTGTATCGATTTAGCAAGGTTTTAAAGGCAGTCAATAGCACCATATACAACGTAGCACCTTGTTGATAAGACAGTTGTTTTAATTCATCAATTTGTGTTGTAGACAAGCTCAAACCATAAAATGCACCATTAAAACTTTGAATAGTGGGGCGTGGTTTATCACTCAATAATGGAATCGGTTCAACGCCATCCAGTTTTTGTTTCCAGTAATTCAGTAAATGATTAAATATTTCACCCTGTAACCATTGATTTTGCCAGGCTGAAAAATCTTTATATTGGATCGATAATGGATTGAGCGGTGATGTTTGGTCATGAATAAATGCCTCATAGAGCACACTCAATTCATGCATTAACAAGCCGATAGAAACACCATCAGAAATAATGTGGTGCATATTGATCAATAACAATGATTCTTGGTCGGATAAGGAGACCAGTTTGCAATGAAATAAAGGTCCATGCTCTAGCTCAAATACCATGGTCATTTCTGCATTAATCAAAGCCTGACTTTGCTGATTTTTTTCAGCATCTGTCAATGTGGTTAAATCAATGCTTTTAATTTTAAAGTCATCATGATCTTGAATGACTTGAACAATATCGTCCTGATGTTTGCCAAAACAAGTCCGTAATGCCTCATGACGTTTGACAATTTCATGCATGGCTTGTTCTAACGCTGTTTTATCTAATTTTCCAGACAGACGAAAAAGTGTCGGTAAATTGTAAGCCGTATTACCAGGTTGCCATTGGTCTAAAAACCAAAGTCGTTGTTGTGCATGAGACAACGGTTGGGGTTGATTAGATGAGACTTTCAGCATTGGTGGAAAGGTTTTGGTATCACCTTGTTTTATACTGTTAACTTGGTTGGCAAATTTATTCAGTTG
>JABHHM010000276.1 GCA_018671575.1 Methylococcales bacterium
GGACAAAAAGGCCAGTAAGATGGGTAGTTTATTTGTTGCGAGTTGCCTTAGAAACGGGCACTCTTTTCTGAGCTTTCATGATTGAATCTTATGTATCAGTCATTGAGGGTGAAGTGAAGGTGGAATTAAGAACGGGAAATTATTTCGTGCTCATCCCTTAGTCATCATCAATATAGATTAGTCAATATGAATGAATTCCTAATTATAATCACCAGTTTTCCCGTCTTAATACCCTCAATACTGCTTGGTGTGGTTGTTGTGTTTTGGTTATTTGTCATTCTAGGTCTGTTAGATATTGATGTGTTTGACTTTGATATAGATTTAGACGCTGGGGTTACGGGGGTTGCAGGCTGGTTATTATCCAATGGTATCAGTGGAATTCCTGTGACACTGATTATTAGTTTGATGATTTTATTCAGTTGGGTGATGAGCTATTTTTTATCTCAAATAGTTTTACCATTAATTCCATTTGAAGTGTTGAATGGTTTAATGGGATTGATTGTCATTATTTTAAGTTTTGTTATATCAGTTCCCATGACAGTGATTTGTACAAAACCATTAACGGGGTTATTTATAAAACACAATGCTCAGGAAAAATCAGACTTAATAGGGAAAAAATGTGAAATCAGGAGTCTAACTGTCAGTGAAACTTTTGGGCAAGCGATTGTCATCGGCAATGGTGCTGGATTGATCTTGGATGTTAAATCAAAAACACCAAATAATTTAAAAAAAGGTATGCAAGCCATTATTATCACCTATGATAAAAATAACAATACATTCGAAATTATATCTGAAGAAGAATTCATTAATTGATAGTGTCCAGCTATCTGATTATCTCTAGTTCATAAATTTAAGGAGTTTATTATGCAGGCTGATCTTCTTGCTCTGATTATCCCTGTCGTAGCGATAGCACTTTTTGGTATCGGGTTTTTATTATTATTATTTAAACTGTATGTCAAAGTTGAACAGGGACGTGCAATGATTGTGAATACTCTGAGAAAAGAACCTGAAGTGACTTTTACAGGGCGGATGGTAATTCCAGTAATTCACAAGGCTGAAATGATGGATATCTCAGTCAAAACCATTGAAATTGACAGGAATGGTCGTGATGGATTGATTTGTAGCGATAATATTCGTGCCGACATTAAAGTGGCTTTTTTTGTTAGAGTGAATAAAACACGAGATGATGTGATGGAAGTTGCACAAACAATTGGTTGTGTCAGGGCGTCAGATGATCAAACACTGGAAGAATTATTTGCAGCTAAATTTTCAGAAGCTTTAAAAACGGTCGGTAAGCAAATGGAGTTTGAGGACCTGTATCGTAAAAGAGATATTTTTAGAGATAATATTATTGCGTTAATTGGTAAAAACCTGAATGGTTATGTTTTAGAAGATGCGGCTATTGATTATTTGGAGCAAACGCCTATTAACCTATTAGATCCTAATAATATTTTGGATGCTCAAGGTATTCGTAAAATTACACGTTTAACGGCTGATCAAAATGTCGAAACCAATGGTTTGAAACGTGATGAAGAAATGAAGATAAAAAAACAAGACGTTGAAGCCAATGAAAAGTTATTGGAGTTAGAGCGACAAAAAGCAGATGCGGAAGCCAAACAATTAAGAGAGATTGAAACAGTTCAAGCAAGAGAGTTAGCGGAAACTGAAAAAATAGCCTCTGAAGAACGATTGAAATCAGAACAAGCAAGAATTGAAACAGATGAATTACTGGCTGTTAGAGAAGAAAATAAATTGCGAGAAGTTGAAGTTGCTGCAAAAAATCGTGAGCGAGCAGTGGCAATTGAAACAGAAAAAGTAGAAAGGGTTCGACAGTTAGAAGTTATTGCACGAGAAAAGGAAGTTGATTTACAGCGCATTGCTAAAGAAAAGGCATTGGAAGAGGAGAAAAAAGCCATTGCCGATGTGATACGAACCAGAATTGTGGTTGATAAGAGTGTTGCGGAGGAAGAGGAAAATATTAAAGAATTAAGAATCATATCGGAAGCTGATCGCAAAAAGCAAGTACGCATTATTGAAGCAGAAGCACAAGCGCAAGAAATTTTAGTGAAAGAAATTAAAGTGGCCGAAGCTCTTGAAATTACCTCAAAACATAAAGCTCAAGAAAAATTGACCATGGCACAAGCTGATCTTGATGCGGCAGAAAAAAGTGCCGAATCTTCAAAGTTATTGGCTGAAGGTATGCAAGCAGAAGAAGCTGCTTCAGGTCTGGCTAGAGTTAGAGTAAAAGAAGCAGAAGCGATTGCTCTTGAGAAGTATGGGATTTCAGAAGCTAAAGTTTTACAGGAAAAAATGCAAGCCACTGCTAATGGTGAAGAACAGCAGGGTATGGCAAAAGTTCGTATTAAGGATGCAGATGCATCAAGTGAAGAAAAACAGGCGTTGGTTGATGTGAAAGTGAAAATTGCAGATGCGGAAGCCATTGAAAAACAAGCGTTGGCAGAATCGGTTGCGATCAGAGAAAAATTCAAAGCAGAAGCGGATGGTTTACAGGAAAAGTTTGCCGCCATGTCTCAAATGGATGAAAAATCACGTTCTCACGAAGAGTTTAGGATGCGTTTGGAAAATCAGCTTAAAGTTGAGTTAGAGTCGTTGAGCACTCAACAATCCATTGCTTCATCGCATGCAAACGTTTTATCTAAAGCATTGGCTGATGCCAATATTGATATCGTGGGTGGAGATGGTGCTTTTCTGGATAAGTTTTTTAATGCCATTAGCTCTGGGAAATCAATTGACGGTTTTGTTAATAAAAGCCAGGTGGCAACAAAAGTATTCGGAGATTATATTGAGGGTGATGCCAATTTGATTTCAGACATGAAAGATATTTTGTCTGGGGCAACAGATAATTCAGAGAATATTAAAAATTTAACGTTAACAGCATTTTTAGGTAAATTAATTGCAAATAATGAAGGTGAAAATAAAGATAAATTAAAATCTTTGGAAAAGACGGCTAAAAAGCTGGGTATCGAATAAGGGGATGCGCAATAAATAAACATCCAACTTGCTTGTACCCAAAGGGCATAGCAATTTTTTTGTCCGCTTTTTTGTTACAAAAATAGTTGTGTAGTTCGAACTATGCAACTGTTTGAGTAACGAAGCCTGTGGGCAAAAGATCGAGTAAATATAAAGGTTAATTTTGAATCGTCCCTAAGTCTAAATCCCTATATTCTTAACACTGATGCCATCTTTATTCCATACCAAATAAGATGGCTGAGTTTCCCAGTCAGATAATACGATACGTTCACAAGCTTTATTATTAACTTGAATTTCATGTCTATCTGGGCGGTGAGTATGCCCATGAATAAGCGTGCTTGAATTGTGTTTTGTTAATGTTTCAGCAACTGCTTGAGGATTAACATCCATGATATTATAGGATTTATTGCTGTTATTCTGTGTGCTTTGCATACGATAAGCTTTGGCAATTTGTCGTCTTTCCAGTAATGATTTTGAAAGCATTTCTTGTTGCCAGGGCTGGCTTCTGAAAAGCTGTCTCATTTTTTGATAGTCAATGTCATCGGTGCATAATAAGTCACCATGAGTAATGACGGCACTGCTATTAAAGTATTCAATTAATTGGGTGTCTTCAAGAATAGTAATCCCTGTTTTTTCAGAAAATTGCTGACCAATTAAAAAGTCACGATTTCCGTGGATAAAATAAATGGGAGTTATTGCCGACAATTTTTTCAAGTCTTGCTGGCATTTTCCATAAAAATCATCATCATCGTCATCACCAACCCATGCTTCAAATAAGTCACCTAAAATATACAATGTATTGGCTGATGATGCGATATTTTCCAAAAAATATTTAAAATGGTCATAAATATCAGGTTCTGATTCATCTAAATGAAGATCAGAAATAAATAAAATATCGCTCATCTTTGTGCCTTTTAGTCTGCTACATTTTCAATGCTGGTAATCACAACATCTTCAACAGGAACATCTTGATGGCCTGCTTGCATACCTGTAGCAACGTTTTTAATTTTATCAACAACATCCATGCCTTCGGTGACTTCACCAAATACACAATATCCCCAACCATCAGATGACTTTGCTTTGAAATCAAGAAAACCATTGTTAGAAACATTGATGAAAAACTGAGAAGAGGCTGAATGTGGATCATTAGTTCGAGCCATCGCAATACTGCCTTTGGTGTTCTTTAATCCATTGTCAGCTTCATTTTCAATGGTTGGGTTGGTTGATTTCTGGTTCATGCCAGATTCCATGCCTCCACCTTGAATCATAAAACCATTGATGACTCGGTGAAAAATAGTATTGTCATAAAAACCACTATTGATATAAGTTAAAAAGTTTTCGACTGTTTTAGGTGCTTTTTCTGCATTTAAAGAAAGCGAAATATCGCCCATTGAAGTGTGTATTATGATCATAAATGGTTCCGTTTATTGATTGATTAAAGTAATTGATTGAATAATGACTTGTTTTCTGGGAGCGTCTTTCATGAAAGGTCCTCCCGATCCTGTTCTTTGTTTGCCAATGTCTTCAACTGTTAACATTCCTTTAATGACACGACCAAAAACGGTGTAACCCCAGCCTCTTAAAGACATTGATTTATAATTTAGGAAATCATTATTGGATAAATTGATGAAAAATTGGCTGGTTGCAGAATGAGGGTTTTGTGTTCTTGCCATTGCAATTGAGCCCTTGCTGTTGGTAAGACCATTATTCGATTCGATGGCAATGGCAGGATTGGTCGATTTTTTAGAATAATTTTTGGTGTATCCGCCACCCTGAATCATAAAGCCTGAGATGACACGATGAAAAATGGTTTTGTTATAATAGCTTTCATTAATATAACGAATAAAATTTTCAACTGTCTTTGGCGCTTTGTTGGGATAAAGCTCGATGGTGATATCACCTCTATTGGTTTTGATTAGTGCCTGAGGATTGTCATTTGCTAATAATGAGGTGTTAAATACTGCCAGTACGCTGAATAGTAGAAATCTACAAATATTTTTAGACATAAATTACACTCGTGAAATTAAATATGGAAAATTAAAAATTGCATTATACATAGTTGCTTAAAAGATTCAAAATTTACGGTAACTATTCAGGTCACCCCTTTGTTGCTATTTTAGCCCAAGTATCTCTTAACGTTACAATGCGATTAAAAATAGGTATGTCAGTTTTATTGGCGGACGAATCCAGACAAAAATAACCTTCTCTTTCAAATTGATAGGCTTGTGATGGTTGGGCGTTGTTTAGGCTGTTTTCAATACGGCATTTTTTTAATGTTTTTAAGGAATTTGGATTAATGGTCGATTCAAAATCTTCCTCTGAGGCAGGGTTGGCGACATTAAATAGACGATCATAAAGCCTAATTTCAGACTCAATGGATTGTTCAGCGCTAACCCAGTGGATAACGCCTTTAACTTTTCTATCTTCTGGATTTTTACCCAAGGTTTGGGCATCATAACTGCAAATTAATTCAAGGATATTATCATTTTCATCTTTGATAACTTCCTCACATTTAATGACGTAGGCATATCTCAAACGAACTTCTTTGCCTAATACCAACCGTTTGTATTTTTTATTGGCCTGTTCTCTAAAATCATCTCTGTCAATAAAAAGGGTCTTTGAAAAGGGGACTTTACGTGAATCCATTTCTTCCTTTTGTGGATGATTTGGAGCATTCAGTGACTCAGTTTGATCATCGGGATAATTTTTCAAAGTAATTTTTAGTGGATTAAGAACAGCCAGTGCTCTAGGGGCTTTTTCGCCTAAATCTTCTCGAATACAATTTTCTAATACCCCCATTTCAATGGTGTTTTCAACTTTAGTTACACCTATTCGGTCACAAAAGTCTTTAATGGCGTTAGCGGTATAACCTCGTCTTCTAAGTCCAGAAATGGTGGGCATTCGTGGGTCATCCCAGCTTTCGACATGATGATTGGTCACCAGTAGGTTTAATTTTCGTTTACTGGTGATGGTGTATTCAAGATTTAGTCGGGAAAATTCAATTTGTTGAGGATGAGCAGGGGTTTTAAGTTGGTCTAAAAACCAGTCGTAAAGTGGACGATGGTCTTCAAATTCTAAAGTACAAAGAGAGTGTGTGATACCTTCAATCGCATCAGAGAGTCCGTGAGCGAAATCGTACATGGGATAAATACACCAAGTTTTTCCAGTTTGGTGATGATCTGCTCGTCGAATTCGGTAAATAATGGGGTCGCGTAAGTTGATGTTAGGTGATGCCATGTCAATTTTAGCACGCAATACCTGTGTGCCATCATCAAATTTACCCGCTTTCATTTGACTAAAAAGATCCAAGTTTTCTTCAATACTGCGGCTACGATAGGGGCTGTTTTTACCTGCAGAGGTTAGTGACCCTCTATGCTCTCTGGCTTCTTCCGCTGTTAAGCTACAAACATAGGCCTTATCCAGTTTAATTAATTGGACTGCAAAGTCATACAATTGGTCAAAATAACTCGAAGCGTAAAATAGGTTTGACCATTGAAAACCCAGCCATTCTACGTCTTTTTTAATGGCGCTGATATATTCTGGGTTTTCTTTGTCAGGGTTGGTGTCATCAAATCGTAAGTTGCATTGGCCGTTAAAATCATTGGCAACACCAAAATTCAGACAAATGGATTTGGCATGACCAATGTGTAGATATCCATTGGGTTCAGGGGGAAAGCGAGTGGTAATACTTGAAACTTTTTTATTGCTAAGGTCATTAGTGATTGTTTGACGGATGAAATCTTGTGGTTTGGAGGGGGTTGGCATTAAAAGTTCCTTAAATGTCCTGAATTATTTTTTAGTATTCTAGCATTATACTGAAACTGTTTGAATTTGTGTGATTTTTAATGCAATATATTATGTACTTAGCTGATTTTTCAAGGATTAATACTTAATGGAGATTAATACTTAATGGAAAGAAATCCCGACCAAACACGATCTAAAATATTGCAGGCCGCCGCAGATGAAATGCACATTAAAGGGTTTCAAGGTTTTCGTCTGGATGCCGTGATTGCGCAAACAGGGGTGACCAAAGGTGCATTATATCATCACTTTTCTAATAAACTGGCTTTGGGTTATGCTGTTGTTGATGAAGTCGTTTTTGAAATAGTGACAGAAAATTTTCTTCATCCATTAGAGTTGTGTGACCATCCCATTAATTGTTTAAAAAGTATTATAGAAGATTTGCTACAATCATTTGTTAACCAAAAAATGGATTTGGGTTGTCCTCTCAATAACTTGTCTCAAGAAATGTCACCAATTGATGAAGGTTTTCGGGTGCGAATCAATCATATCTACAAAATTTGGGCTGAATCCATACAAGATGCCTTGAAGGCTGGGCAGAAAAGTGGATTGGTTCGTCAGCAACTGGATTTGTTTTCTGTTTCAACTTTTATTGTTGCAAGTCTCAGTGGCTGTGTCGGGTTGGCTAAAAATGCCAGAGATGTCGGTGTGCTTGAATGTACGTTAAACGAATTAATTAATTATATTGAGACTTTGAGAAATTAATTGGTCTTAGGGACGATTACAAATTGTAAAGGTTATTTCGTGCCCGTTCCTTGTATGAGCATGAAATAATGTCCCGTTCTTGCTTCTATCTTCATACACTTCTGGGTAAAAAGGCGAATACTCGAAGTATTTGATAATTTTTCCGTCAGGGCATCCTGTTCATAACTATAATATTAGTTATGCTTATCAAATATCACTATCTCCAATTTTTCTTATTTTTCTTGTTGCAAATGTCGGTGCTTTCTTATCCCGTTTATGCTGACTTGTATGTCTATCGTGATCAATACGGTAAATTACACATGACAGATAAGGTTAAGAAAGGTAAATTTACTTTATTAAAAAAAACTCGAACCTACTCTCCACGATCAACCGTATATCGTCGAAATAAAAGAAAATTCAGCTACACCATTAAACGAATTGCTAAAAAATATAAAGTAGAGTCTGCATTGATTCACGCTATTATTCATGCTGAGTCAGGTTATAATCCAAAGGCAAAATCCAATAAAGGAGCGGTTGGTTTAATGCAATTAATGCCTGCAACTGCTAAGCGATATGGGATTAATAACCGATGGGATCCTGAATCAAATATTCGAGGTGGTACAAAATATATCAAATATCTGATTAAGTTATTTAACAACGATTTAAAATTGGTGGTTGCCGCTTATAATGCAGGAGAGAACGCTGTTAAAAGATATGGCAATAAAATTCCCCCTTATAATGAAACAGAAAAATATGTGGTCAAAGTGATGGAACATTATAATAAAGGAAAATATAATAATTGACAGATTCAGATAAAAAAGTAGAACAATGTATTAATGATGTTTGTCAGCTAGGTTGTCAAGCGGTTAATAATCTGCTGTCAGATGAAAAAAATATCGCTGAAATTTCATTATTGAATAATTTGACAGTATCGGAACAAAAAATGGTTATGGATGAATTACGTGGCATAATGAGTGTTTATAAGAAATCAAATAGGTCGTTGGTCAAAAAACCTAAATAAATAAAGGAATATTATGGCTTTTTCCCGAAGAGAGTTTATGCAGATAATGGGCATTGCAATCGCCAATGGTTTAATTACAAAAAATGCATTTTCTTCAACCACACAAAATTATTACGATTATCAAAAATTCGGCAATGTTTCATTGATGCATTTTACAGATTGCCATGCTCAGTTATTGCCAATTTATTTTAGAGAGCCAGATGTCAATATTGGTACTGGAGAATCTTTTGCTAAAGCACCGCATATTGTGGGTAATGATTTTTTAAAACAGTTTAATCTATCGCCTTATTCATTAAATTCGCATGCATTTACCAGCTTGGATTATGTAGAGGCAGCGCGTCGATATGGCAAAGTGGGTGGTTTTGCTCACATGGCAACCTTAATAAAAAATTTAACCGCAGAGCGTGGTGCGCAAAATGTTTTATTAATGGATGGTGGTGATACCTGGCAAGGCTCCGCAACCGCTTATTGGAGTAAAGGTCAGGACATGGTGGAGGCATGTAATCTATTGGGTGTTGATGTGATGACGGGGCATTGGGAATTCACTTATCATGAAGCTCAAATAAGAAAAAACATAGAAAAATTCAACGGTGAGTTTGTTGCTCAGAATGTCAAGGTAAAAGATGAAGCTTTATTTGATGGTGCCGAGGCTTTTGATGAAGAAACAGGTCATACTTTTAAGCCCTATACCATTAAAAAAGTAGGTGGTAAGAATATTGCCGTCATTGGCCAATCATTCCCTTATACCCCAATCGCCAATCCTCGTCGATTCATTGATAATTGGTCATTCGGTATACGTGAAGCAGAAATGCAAACACTGGTTGATGAAATTCGACAAAATGAAGACCCCGATGCGGTGGTCTTATTGTCACATAATGGCATGGATGTTGACTTGAAAATGGCTTCCAGAGTGACGGGCATCGATGCCATATTTGGTGGTCATACCCATGATGCAATACCTCAGCCCATTGTGGTGAAAAATTCATCGGGGCAAACCATTGTGACCAATGCGGGTTCTAACGGTAAATTTTTAGCGGTATTGGACATGAATATTAAAAATAAGCGTGTGGTTGACTATAAATACCGTCTGTTGCCTATCTTTTCTAATCTATTGGTTCCTGATGCCAGCATGAGTCAGTTTATCCAAAAATCCAGAGCACCATATTTGGATAAATTGAATCAGACTTTTGGCTATTCAGACAGAACTTTGTATCGACGAGGTAATTTTAATGGAACTTTTGATCAAGTGATTTGTGATAGCATGACCAATGTTTTGGATGCCCAAATTGCTTTGTCACCAGGTTTTAGATGGGGAACAACTGTATTGCCAGGACAAAAAATCACCATGGAACATATCATGGATCAAACGGCAATTACTTATCCAGAAACCTATGTCAGAGAAATGTCGGGTAATGACCTGAAAATAATTTTGGAAGATGTTTGTGATAACTTATTTAATAATGACCCTTATTTGAGACAGGGTGGAGACATGGTGCGTCTTAGTGGAATGGATTATGTGTGTGACCCCACGGCAAAACAAGGGCAAAGAATTACCAATATGACGTTGGATAATGGTAAGAGTATTGAAGCCAATAAATCGTATAAAGTGGCTGGTTGGGCATCTGTTTCCGCAAAATCACCAGGGCAACCTATTTGGGATGTGGTTTCAACATATCTAAAAGATAAAAAAGTGATTAGCTTTAAAAAAATCAATCACCCCAAATTAAAAAATATTGCGAATAATCCAGGAATTACAAATTATTGTAATTATTGAAATATTGGAAATGAAAATATTTATTAACCCAATATACAGGTATTAATTGTTATATTTGAATCATGGATGGGCACAGATAACCACGGATGATGTTCAATGAGTCTCTGCGTTCATCTGTGCTTCTAAAATATTTTATTTCTTTGCCTAAATGGCATCATGTTCTTGTGAGTTTTTTTAACAATGAAATTACCATTAATCAAGTGTCACGGTTCAAAAAATGAGTTTTTAATAATTGATGAAACTCAGCAATTCCAATTGTCTAATGACCAACGAATTCAGTTCAGCCAGGTATTATGTGACCCAAGCAATGGTATCGGTGCAGACGGAATATTATTTTATATTTCAAGCCAAGTTGCTGATGCTTGTATGAAAATGCTCAATCCCGATGGCAGCGAAGCTGAAATGTGTGGCAATGGTTTGAGATGTATTGGTCGTTATTGCTCAGAGCAACTAGACAAGTCATCTGTCTTGATTGAAACCATGAAGGCAAATCTTGAAGTTTGTCGTGTTGCAGACATCATTAAAAATGTGGATAGTTTTGAAGCTGAGATAAAACCTGTTTGTCTGGAGGTTAAATCATTGCCAATGATGGCTGACTCAGAAAATTTTGTCGATAAAATAATTCCTAGTCTGTCTAAAAGCTTAAAATTTACTGCTTTATCAATCCCAAACCCTCATTTAATTACCTTTGTTGATGAGATTGATGAAAATGTTGTGCGAAAAATAGGGGAACGAGCAAATGAATTGGTTGAAATTTTGCCAAGAGGTGTCAATGTTAGTTTTGTTAAATTGCTTGCGCCACAACAAATTTTTGTAATGACTTATGAGCGGGGCGTTGGTATTACCAATGCTTGTGGTACAGCTATGTCCGCATCCAGTTTTGTCAGTTGCTATTTGAATCATAATCAATTTGGTCAAACGATTAAGGTGTTGAATAAAGGTGGTATGGTGAATTGTACGGCAGATCTGTCAAAACTAATGGTTAAATTGTCTGGCAATGCGACATTTGCTCAAGATATTGAAATAAACTGGCAGGATCAATCATTTATTATCAGTCGTATTAGGAATCGTGATGATGAAACACAAGCTTATCAGCAACTTGTAGATTCCATTAATGGTTAGTGATTGCATAAAAAGTATCGCGATATTTCGGCTCTCGGCTCTGGGGGACGTCACCTTGATGATCCCGTTGGTTAGAACACTACAAAAAAGCTTTCCGCAAGCTAAAATTGTTTGGATCACCAGCGAGCAAGTTTATGGTTTATTAGAAGGTTTGAGTGGTGTTGAATTCATCGTCATAAAAAAACCAAAATCTATTGTGGACTATTATCAATGTTATCAACAATTTAAAGCTTATCAGTTTGATGTGTTATTGGCGGCTCAAGCCAGTTTAAGAGCTAATTTGTTGTATCCTTTGATTTCAGCAAAGACTAAAATTGGGTTTGATAAAAAACGTTCAAAAGACTGTCATCATTGGTTTATTGATCAGAGTATTGAGTCTAAAGAAGTACATTTGTTGGATGGTTTTTTACAATTTGCAGAAATGTTAGGTATTACAAAATCTTCTATTGAATGGGATTTGCCACTTTCAAATACTGATCGAGACTGGGCAAAATCCGTGTTGTCGAAAAAGTCAGGAAAATGGATTGTAATTAATCCATCCGCCAGTAAACAAGAGCGCAATTGGCCAATTGAACGTTTGATAGAAACCATCAATCGTGCTGCTGAAAAATGGTCTATTAATATTGTACTAACTGGAGGGAATTCAGCCAAAGAAATTGCTGAAGCGAATATAATTGAATCAGCTGTGCAAGTTGTTTGCCTGAATTTGGTGGCTAAAACAACCTTTAAACAACTGGCGGCATTATTGGAAAAAGCCGATTTATTGATATCTCCCGATACGGGGCCTGCCCATATTGCTACAGCCGTTGGTACCCCCGTTATCGGTTTATATGCTGTTGTCAGTGCAAAGTTATCAGGACCTTATTTGTCAAAATCATTAATTATTGATAAATATGAGGAAGCAGTTCAAACAATACTGCATAAAAATAACCAAAACGTATCGTTGCATACCCGAGTTCACCATGAAGATGCAATGAAGTTAATTACAGTTGATGATGTGCTTGAAAAATTGAGAAAAGTTTTAGAGTCTGAATAGTGCTATCTGTTATCATAGATTGGAAAAGGTGAGCTAACATCCGATTGGGTTCGTGAGATTGTCTCGCTAGGTCACAAAAAAAGACACACTAACTATTTAATCTATTACTTAAATTATCAAATACCTTATTATTGGATTATTTGGCCAGAAGACCAGCCAATCATTGCTTATAAATTAGTCAATGGCAAATACAATGTTATTGAGTCTATCAAAAATGCGGGCAAGGCCAGGATCGAACCATTTGAAGAAATTGAATTTGATCTGGATGAGATATTTGAGGTTGAATGAATCTCAACTAAACTATTTTTTTTATAGAATATTACCCATCAAAATAATAATTAAAGGAACGGTAAAATAATATGAGCCAGGTTTCCAGACGTTCATTTTTAAAAGAATCTGTTCTTGCCAATACTTTATTGGTTACATCGTCTTTGCCACTGGTGGCTACTGCCAAAAGTTGTCATTCCAATCACCTGCAATTTACCATTGGTAGTCACTATCGTCCAGACACTTCTGCTCGGGCATTGAATAAAATAAAAAAAGCGACAATGGATTTTATTGAGTCTAATTACCGTAATAAAAATTTACCTGTTTGGAGAAAAAAAGTTGATCAGGTCGATTTGGAAAAACGAGTCCATTGGGCCATTTATTGGACAATGGTGGCAATTGATAAGTATAAACACAAAGGTTTTCCGTTGGATCCTGTTTGGGTGATTTCCCAGATGATGGTTGAATCATTTTTTTATGAGTTTGCCGTATCTGGTGCGTTGGCTGTTGGTCCATGTCAGTTTGTTAGGAATACCGCAAAATCATACCAAATGTTATGTGCGGGAGATCGTGCAGTCCATCATACATCCGTGTACCGAAAATTTAAGAGTGCAGGGCAACTAGATAAAGCCGGTACATTGAAATCAAAAAAACGAAAATTTAAAAAAATTAGTCGAAAAATCAAAAAAATTAATTTATCTGATGCCATTCAAGCGATTGCCGATGGTGATGTTAGTTTGCAAGCGACTGCAAAAAAGCAATTGAATTATCAAAAACAACTGGATGAATACAAAGAATCAATCAATGAAGCAAGGCAAGCGTATAAAGATTATTTAATTGCCAATTTTGAAGGGCGAGATATTTTTAATAGTCGAGACATTAATTTTCTTGTCAATTTTGATGAACGGATCAGTTACAAACGCTCGATTCCCAATATGGTTAAAATGTTGTCTTGGGCATTATCACACCGACAAGGTAATATTTTAGTGGCTGCATCAGCTTATAACGCAGGTTTAAGTCGAACCAAGGACAGTGGTCATTTTAAACCCTATGGCAGAATTCCAGGAAATTATGAAACCTCGACTTATGTGAGTAGAATTCTGGTAAATTATATGGAAATTACAAAAAAAATAATATAATGCTTAATTTTTAGTGAAAAAATTTGTATCATCCTCCGATAACCCATCTATTCAAGAGGAAAACCCATGTCTGAAAAACATCCAATCATAGCAATTACAGGCTCATCAGGTTCAGGAGCATCAGAGTTTCTGGCAGCATTCAAACAAATGATACAAACTGAAAATGCCAATTATGCCCGAGTAGATGGTAATGGTTTTCATAAATATAATCATGATGAATTTGCAGAACTCACCAAAAAGGCTTGTGGCGGCGGGAAATGTATTGATCCTACTGTTGATAATTTAAGTCATTTTGACCCCAGTACCAATATGTTGGATAAACTGGAAGGTCTGTTTAAAGAATATGGCGAATCGGGAACAGGCGAGCATCGTGAATATTTTCATAATGATGAATCAGGTGTCAAGGCGGGTACATTCAGTGAGTGGAAAAAAATAACTGGGGATGCAGACTTACTTTTATATCATGGTTTGCATGGCAATTTTAAATTAGATTCAATTGATATCCCTCAATATGTTGATCTGAAAATTGGTGTGGTTCCTGTTGTTAACTTGGAATGGATTCAAAAAATTCATCGAGATACTGGTGAGCGGGGCTATTCAACAGAAAATGTCACGGATGCCATTATGCGAAGATTGCATGATTATGTGCACTATATTACACCTCAATTTACTCATACGGATATTAATTTTCAACGTGTTCCATTCGTTGACACGTCAAATCCTTTTATTGCTAGAGATGTTCCTACTCTGGATGAAAGCATGATTGTGATACGAATTGGTAATATGGAAAAAATAGAAGTGAATTTTTCTTCGTTATTGAACAGAATTGACGGTTCATTTATGTCTCGAAGAAATACAATTGTAGTACCTGGCGGTAAATTATCATTAGCGATGCGTTTGATTTTATCGCCTACATTACGAAAAATGATAAAGAAATAAATGAAGCAATGGATAATAACTTCATCCAGTTGGCCGTTGAATTAGCCAAAAACTCCATT
Organism: Methylococcales bacterium; assembly: GCA_018671575.1. Classification (GTDB taxonomy): domain Bacteria; phylum Pseudomonadota; class Gammaproteobacteria; order JABHGC01; family JABHGC01; genus JABHHM01. Next base: position 14,834 of record JABHHM010000276.1, read on the forward strand.
GAAAAACACAATGGAGGTCCTTTTGGTGCAGTTGTTGTGTTGGATGGAAAAGTTGTGGGGCGTGGTTATAATCAAGTGACCAAAAACTGTGATCCTACGGCCCATGCAGAAGTCAATGCCATACGGGATGCCTGTAAAAACTTGGGGACTTTTCATCTCCATGATTGTGATTTATACACCAGTTGTGAACCTTGCCCAATGTGTTTTTCCGCTATCTATTGGGCGCATATAAAGAACGTTTATTATGCCAGTACCCATCAACAGGCTGCAAATGCAGGATTTGATGACACGTTTATAGGGACTGAATTTAGAAAAATTAATGAAGAAAGAAATATTCATTTTATTGAAAATCTACTGCCAGAAGCGGAAGATGTGTTTGTTTCTTGGCGACATAAAATGGATAAAATTAAGTACTAATTCAAAATTATTTCGAATAAACCATTGAAATCTAAAATCACCATCCCCATCTTGAAGCTAAATAAATCTGTTGAATCAATTTTAAATATTAAATCCATTGATTTGTTTGGATGAAAAAGAAAAAGCGTACAAGTATTGGAAAATAGTGTTTTTAAAAAATAGATATTTTTAAAGTATCGGAAAAACAAAGTTTTTTAATGATAGGTGTTTTTTTATTTTCACCATGAAGTGCATGAAGATATTGAAGTTTTTTCTTCATTGTCTTCATGCACTTCATGGTGAAAAATAGACCATTCGCAGAATATTTGCCCGTCAGGGCATCATGTTCCCATGAAGGCCATGAGTTTTTTTCTTCATTATCTTCATGCGTATCATGGTTAAGGGGAAGCGAAA
>JABHHM010000244.1 GCA_018671575.1 Methylococcales bacterium
AAAATTTTTAATAAGCCATTTACTGTCAATAATATATGCTTTTTTAGCTCGATCAACTTGATGGCTTTGACTGATATTTTTTATTTTTAAAATTGGATGCTCTACAGCAGGGTCTAAGTGGACATATAAACTCCCTTGAAAATGTATCTGTCCTATGATTCCTTTTGACCGAGTAAAATCAACGGCCTTAAAGGTACTGTGATCAAATCTAATGGTTTGTAACAACCCTCTGTTATAAAATTGCCAACGATTTTTTCCAATTTTTTTAATTTTAATGCGATTAAAACCATCAACCACTCCTGCAAAATGACTGGTGCTTACAGGAATAAGCGGTTGTGATCTCACATAATTTAAATTCCGTTTAAGTGCATTTAAACTGGATAATTTTTCTCCCGAGTACATGTGATAATAAATATTTAATGGTTTAATTCTTATCGGTGTTTCCGTATTTCTAAAGGTTCTGACTAGAAACCGAAAACCAAAAAAACGATCCGTCCATAAGTCAGTATAAGTGTTTTCATTGCTGTTTGAAGCATAAACTTGCCAATATTTTCCAACGCTCCGACCTAAGGGTGAAACCGCACTATAAGAAGGGAATTCTCGGTCAAACCGAGTATCGCCACCATTTAAATTCCTTACGTTGATTTCTTCACAAATTTTCAATGCATCCAAATAAGGCAAGGTATTGCCTGACCATTGCACAACTTCTGTCCTTTTACCTTTAGGCAATAATTTATTAATAAAATCTACAGAACCTTTAATTTCTAATGAGGTACTATAAGGCTTTACTGCATAAGCTCTTGGAATTGAATAATGACCTAGCGACTGTTTTTCTTTATTTTTTTTGGATAAATTTTGCCCATTTTGGTAAGTATTTGGTTTAAGACGAGTGATGCCAAATACACGCCCAATCCCCTTAGTTACTTTGCTTTTTTTATAAGGATAAAAAGTCAAAAAAGGAGCTTCTTTTTTATTAATATTTTTGTCATTAAAAAAATCCCATTGCAATGGATGACTATAAGTATGAGACCCAGCTTCAACATTACTTTCTTTAAAAATATCACGGGCTATTCTTAACGCCTCTTCAGAGCCATACCAATTAGGATCGATATCACCAACAACGGGAGCAACCGTTAATGGCAAGTCGGGATATTTTCTAATAATTTCTTTTAAAATAACTTCAGATGAAAACAACCTAGATTTTTTGTATTTTAATATTTCAGTCACATTTCTCCAACCATCCCCATCAATGTGACTATAATAAATTCGACGACCATTGATGGTAGTTGTATCTGGTTTTGGCATAATTTCAGTCCCAAATGCCAATCTAAAAAATTTAAAAGGATTTATATACCACAAATTTTTGTACTCACCATCTTTGCCTTTCTGATAAAAATGGGTAAAATCACTGGCAATATAGCCCCCATTTAGGTGAGTGATAATGAGATGACTAAGAGAGTCAGGAACCTCAGGCTTAAATAACGCAAGATGACTGACAGCAGTATCATTAATTTTTTCCATTTGCTTAAAAATGGGTAAAGGGCTTCTCAAGCGATGTTCAAACCCCATCAATTGCCTATTGATATGTGCAACTTTTACATCAAAAGTAATGTTGTAATACTGATCCACATCCGTCAGCCCAAGATATTTCCAAAACTGGTTTTTCATTTCTATAGGGGTTGATTTACCTTGTAAATTTTCTTCAAACCCTGAATTACCGATTACAACAAATTTTTTGTGATGTTTTGTAATTGCTTTAGTAGCCCATTTTATATAAGCCGCTGGGTTTTCCATCCGACTTTCCGCAAACCAGGTTAAAATCCCATGAACATTAGGCATTTGACTCAAGTCGGGCAAACCATTTTCTAATCGATGAAATCTCATATTGTAACCCAGGTGGTTCAAAGGCATTTGTGCCATCTTATGTGCTTCAGTTCAAAAAATATCTTCATCTTTTTTACTTTGATAAATAACCAGAATTGTTCTTGGCAGAAAATCATTTGATCTATTTTTATCACCCAAAAATGGCTGGGCAATGGACTGCTGGGAGGAAAAAAGCAACCACAATAAACCAATAATAATTCCATAATTTATTGTTATTTTTGAATTATTCATTGAAACTATACCAGTCATTATCCAATGCATCGGTCAATGTTGCAGAACAAACCAATGCATCAAAGTAATAACATTCTTTAATTGGCGTTTGAATGTGATGATAGACACCGTCTTCCGTTTGTACAGCCAAACTCCAACTCAATAACTGAGTCTGGTCAATAAAAACCTGATTACCCTGAATAACTGGATACATTTCATTCTGAAAAAAAGCATGATTGGTCCCTTTGAAAATCAACATTTTAGTCTCATGATAAACAGGCTGTTTGCAATATATTCGAGCCTTGGCTCGAAATGCGCTCCCTGCATCCTCATTTAAGCTAAATTTACAATGATAAAAATCAGCCTCATAAGGACTCTGGCTCAGCATAATATCATTTGTTTTGGGGCTGATTATGATCACTTGGTCAGGTATAAAATATTGACTCCTAACCGCAAAGGAACGTTTAATTTTACTTGAATTTTGCTCAAAAAGAAACTTAGTAATGGTTTCATATCGACTTTGGTTACCGACAAAATATCCCTGCTCATTAATATTGATATGATCATCACAAATCCATCGGCCATTTTGATCCAAAACCGTAAAAGCAAGTATTCCATTGTCATTAACAACCGATTCAATTGAAAAACCATTCGACACGTCATACATCTTTTTACGGCCTGAATATTCGCTGATATTGTGTTTTAAATATGCTTCTAACGTGAGTCCATTTTGCCAACCAAATTGAGTTGAACATCGTTTTCTAGCAGAAATTATATTTGCATCAACAAAGGCAACGATCAATTGATGTAGCTGATTTTTATAATTGCAATGCCCAGTCATGATCGTTTCCATCCATTAATGTTGCCGCAACAATGGGTATATTTAGTTTAATTGGACTATCAGGAAATTTATAGAAATGATATTTTTTATCTTCTGTCACAATACCAACAGCCGTTACAATTGATTTTGTTTCAGCATCAAAAAATAACTGATTGTGCTGAATATCAGGATACATTGATGATTGAAAAAAAGGGTGATCCTTACCCTTTAAATAAACTTGCCTTCTCTCAGGCGGATAATTGCCAACAGGATATATATTAACAGGCAATATTTTCCCATTAAACTCATCATCCACCATTTTAAATCGACAATTATAAACATCATCAAAATCAGACTTTGACAATTTCAAATCAAAAATATCTACAGATAAGGGTAAAACTTTCCCTATTGACACATCAAATGTTTTAATGGCAATGCAACGATTAATGGTTTCTTTTCGCCCTGTTTTTTGACAAAACTGTAATTTTGGAATCACCTGAAATTGGCTCTGATCGCCCACAAACAAACCTTTGCCATCTAATGCCCATATATGCTCTAAAATCAACACACCCGAGGTGTTCAAGACACAATAATGCACCATAGATTCATCATAACGAATGATTTGTAAATCAAATTGATTTTTAACCAGATACTTGGGTGCTTTTTCTGCAAACTCATTCAGCTGTTGTACCAAATATTGTGATAAGGTTTGTGACGCATTGATACCAAAATTGGCGGAAAAAAACTGCCTAGCAACTTTTTCATCTGACCGAATCATTGCGCTCAAATATTGATGAACTTGTTTTTCTAGTTTATTTAAACTTAACATGAGCATCACTTTCTGGCGGCATTAAAAAACGACCTGAAGATCGTTCAACTATACTGCTATGTTGTGCATAGTTACGAGAAAACAAACCTTGATATGACTGCATTTCCTGTTGCCGATTTTCAATTGCTGCAAACAATGGTTTTATCATCAAAGGACAATCTGCATCCTCATTTTTGATAAAATTTAAATTGATAAAACTAAAACACCCCGTCATTAAACAAGTATTTCGGAACTCACAATGATGACAATGTGCTGATCGCATATAACGTGCCAGCATTTTATTTGCCATCGGCTCTGCCTTGTGAAAATAGTCATTTAAGCCCTTATCAACGGTCTCTTCTATATGACCGACAGGTAGCCTATTAAAACGTGAACTTAAAGGGACCAAATTGCCAACAACACCATGTTGAGCATAAAAAATGTGGCCATTATTTTCAATATACAGGTTATGCCAAAGGCTTTCCTTGATATGACTCCTAATTTGTTGTGTCAAATTCTGGCCTTGCACTAATTGCATTATCTCATACAATACAGGGGCAAAATTTAGCTCATAGTTCTGATCTAAATCCCAACGGTTATAAAACTCAATAACCCAATCAATTAGTTTTATCCAGATTGGCTTAAAAATTTGATCACTCTGATTTGTCGGTAAAATATTCAGTTCTATTTGTCTGAAATCATTTTCAACCAATATTTGATGCAGTTGTTTGGGTGAAATTTTTTCAATGACATCAGGTCCCAGATTAATGGTAAGCTCGACAGAGCCAAACTTAGTCCGACAATACGTAATATTCTCAGCATAGCTGATTTTAAATAAATTTCGCATTGATTTTAGAGGGTCAAAAACAAACTGAGGAAAAAGAGACAGCCCATAATGTACAGAAAGGTCATAAAACAAATCAATTTTTCTTTTTATTATTTCAAATTTCCCAATAGCAGACATGGTAACGATGGCTGTCGCTCTGTTATCGGTTGCCGCAACAATAAAATCAATCAGTTGACGAATTTCATCATCGACAAGCTCTAGGTGATCTCCTGGCCCTAAAAATAATGAGACACTTTCAATAGTATCTTGAGACTGATTGATAAACCAATGGTCTAAATAACCTTTTATCCATGTTGCGGCACACTTTAAAACATCTGGAGACCATAATCGCCCTGTTTTACGTTCTTCAGCAGTCATCAAACATCCCTGACAACTACCTGGACAACGGGTCATATTTTCTATGCCAATTTGTAAATTAATGGGAGTTTTGTTCATTTATTTAGGTTTATCACAAGATCAGGGGAGGCGAAATAAATAAATACCCAAATTGTGCAGGATTTTTGTTCGCCTTTGAGGCGCAAAAATAGGCGTATAGTCGAACTACACAACTATTTTTGCAAC
>JABHHM010000334.1 GCA_018671575.1 Methylococcales bacterium
GTGGATATTTGCATGAGTAATTATACCATAACCAATTGATTAATATGTATTACTCTGTTTGTTTTAGTGCAAAATAATTTAAAATCATGAGTGCATATCAACATTAGTGGTTATATTTCCTATTTTCGGACAGCCTCCTAGTGATGGTTTCATCAAAAGTAGCACCTGTCGATTGCGCATTATGTAACGTGTCATTTTCAGTCTGAAAAAATTGATCCATGGTTTTCAATCGATCTGTAATTTGTTGCAAAAAGCTTTCAAACTCATACTTTTCTTTATGCAAACGACTGCGAATAGAATTAATGAGAACAACCACGTCTTTTAGCAAATTTTTCCAATCTGATGATTTGGCTTCTTTTTCCAAGCGCAACTTCATCTTATTGACATCTTTTTGCATGTCGGCGGGTACAATTAATTGTTCAAGCAAACGAATAAATAACTCTTGAATAGAGGGCTGCAGACGATCATCACTCATTGTAGAAATATCAGGCAACGTAGGTAATTGCTTTGTGTTTTTCGCTTGCGATAAAAATATTTCTGATAACTGTGCAGACAAATCTACCAATTCATTTTTTTCTTTGGCATTATTGACAGATTTTTTAAAAGCAGACAATTCATCATTAGTTGTTTCTGTTTTATCAACATTATTCAACAAATTGATTAGACAACTTTTATAACTATTGAGGTGATGCTTGCTATCTTCAGCTGAAAATTCATCAAGTTCTGGTACTGCCCAAAATTTCACTAATTCTTCAACTTGCTTAATATTCTCCTGCAAGCCATTAATTGAATCAGATAATTTAATCGCCTTAATAACATCAACTGATTGCTGTTGTATCGAATTAGGCCAAGGCAATTGACTCAAGGCACTATCTAAAATAGAAGCAATGCTTTGAACATCAGAAGTAGCCGTATTCGCAACAGCCTCATTATCATTACTTATATCTGCTTGCTTTCCCTTAAAAAGGCGACCTAAAAACTTGGAATTTTCTTTATTGGTTTCAGCATCAACTGGAATGGCACTTTTTAGTAGATTAACCGTGTCTTTTAACAATGTATCTCGGCTATTGTCATCAGCCTTTGCCAATTGCTTAGTTAACTTTTTGGATTGTTTTTCACAGGATACTGGTAATTCAATGGATTGAACCAGCTGTTCAAGGAGATTAACAGCAAAACGTTTACTATTTAAATCCTCGTCTTGCAATTGCGTTAATACGTTAGTAATATCATCAACAACTGACTCAAGACGTTGAATTTTAATATCATTTTTGATTACATTACGCAGCTCATTGACATGCCTATCCAGGCTTTTATTCCGCCCCTCAGTAGCAAGACTGAGTCGCCCAATGGCACGCTTGAGCATCGATTCTAAGGATTTCCAATCCTTTTCTTTGCGCTCAACATTATCGAGTTGATCATAATATTTTTGTTTCCATACTGAATCATCCTGAGTATCTACTGACATAACGTCCTTTCTGAATTCATTACCGTAATTAAAAATATAACTATAACTTTTGAGAAAGCAATAGCGTACAATTTTTTACGATAACGAACCACCAATAATTGCATTTATTATCAATAATAAAATAATAAATCGTATAGAAACACTGTAAATGCCAAATAGCTACTCAAACCACTCTTTCTCATTTCACCTCCAACTCAGTCACAATATACCACCGACCATAACTTCCATATGAAAAAGTCACCATGAGATGCTGAGTATTAACCGCATTAAAACTCAATACATCCTGCCCCTGACCTTTGGTTTTCTGACTCAACAATAGCCATTGTGAACCATTCCACGACCATACAGCCATTTGCCCCGCATGATTATTACCAAACCAATTAAGCGTCACTTCCTGAACTGTTTTCGATTGCCCTAAATCGAGCATTAACCATTGTTGCTTATATGTATTTTGGATGGTTGAAGAGACCCATGAAGTCCCTATGTTTCCATCCACCGAATATGAGGGCGCATAACCCGAACTATAAGTTGATGATGCCTGAACCTGAGAACCTAATGCTAAATTTGCATTATTCTCAGTCTCATCATTATTGGTTTCATTATTGGTGTTATCTGTATTATCTGTATTATCTGTATTATCGTTAGCTGAACACTTCGCCCATTCACCTGGAACTAAAACAGCATCATAAGATTCATGTACTGCAATCCATTCCGCAGAACACTCGCCATGTAGTGTTTTGGCTGAATTCGCCAATAACTTTCGGGCATTGGTAAAATTGGTAGAACTGGTAAATGTATTGGTCGAAGCATGGTAATAAATTTTTAACGCCTTCTCAATACCAATACCTGGAACTTCGTTCGTTGACTTCTGCTGAGGGTGTTTACCGCCTTCTGACAACAAATAAAATGCCAAATTCATGATGCCACTGTTGGTATGTACATAACCATGATCGGGGCAATTATAACTGCTGCTACAAACTCCTCGATCATTGTAATTATCTTTACTTTGACCATCTTGAGTCGGATCATACATGACTCGTTTCATGCTATCGCTTTGTGCAGAAACTTCACCTGTCGTCCAATTATTGTCTTTGGTTTTAATCCCATCTGATGGATTACCAGAAGCTGTTCCACCAGACTGCATCCACGCTTCTGCACCCGAACCAAATATATCAGACAATGCCTCATTGATAGCACCAGACTCATTTTCATATTTCAACTTACTTTCTGTTGCAGTCACGGCATGAGTCAATTCATGAGCAGTAATATCCAATGCACCTGCAGGATTTTTCAACAAATCTCCACCTTCACCATAAGCCATTTGCCAATAAGGTTCAGCTAAAAACATTGCATTATCACCACTACATTCCTGACCTTGTTGTAACTGAAAGGTGGTATGTACCGATGACTTTAATACACCACCCTGACTATCATATGAATCACGATTAAGAAAATGATAATAAAACCAGTATGAATGTCCCGTATTTTCAAAAGCCGATTGAACGTGATTATCTGAACTAGAGCCACCTTCCGTCAGCTTGTATATCCCAGGTAATTCTCTACCCGTTTTCATGCAATTACCTTGCATGTCATATATTTTACGTTCCAGAGAAGTGTGAATTTGAGTCCGCTTTGCTAAAATAACGCCTTCATTGGCATCCACAAATAACTCATCCAACTGCTTACCTTCATTATGGCGACTGTACTCAACGATTGAACGATAAGACAAAGTTGGTTTGCCCTCAAAAATAAACACCTGTAGTTCTGGCTCTACATGAATAATTGCATTTTCCGAAGCATCACCAATTTGCTGACTCAACCCTGCAATAATCGCCTGCTTACCTTGTAGTGTTGGCGTTGTATTTAGATTAATAGAGGACTCAAATGAGCCAGACAACATCACTGCCTCATCATCAATATTGGTTTGCACCACAACATCCTGACCCTCAACTTTCAAGTTTTCATAGGTTTGCTGAAATTTATAATACACATTGCCTTTAGCATCATAACTTGACGTAATATAATTTAAATTATCCGTTTCATTAAATTTAAAATGAGACTGCCCACCCTGTAAAATTAATTTTTTAGCATCATTAACATCACTAATAATAACATCATTGTGTTTTTCACCCTCAATAAAAAATAACTCACCATTTTTATGCAGTCTTTTTTGCTTATAAAATGAATGAGATTTTTCTACAGAAAATAATGAAGACTTTTGAAATTTCAAAGGTTTCATTGTAGGTATTAATGAGATATCTGGAGGTAAAATAGTCAATGATCTTTTATTTATCGATGAAACCTTATTAATATTTTCTGTGATGACAGACGTTTTTTGGTTTGAAAGATCGGTGGTCGTATTTTCAGCAGTACCAATAATGTAAATAACACTACTTGCACAAATAGCTGCAACGGCTACGGATAAAATTGTTTTATTTGACATTAAATATCTCCTACTTTTCTTGTCTACAATAAAATTAATTATAGATTTAATATTATCTAAATCATGACAAAATGATACCAACGGTTGTTAGCACACGATGAATAGTAAGGAACGAGCACGAAATAAGAGGATACGCAACAAATAAACATCCAATTTGCTTGTACCCAAAGGGCATAATAATCTTGTTGTCCACCTTTTTTATTGCAAAAATAGTTGTGTAGTTCAACTATACGCCTGTTTTCAAACCTTGCCTGTGAACAAAATTTCTTCACAAATTGTAAAGGTTATTTTTGAATCGTCCCTAAATATGAAACCAAGGATGAAAGTTATTTCATACCCGTTCCTTGTATACTAATTATCATGAATCATTAGTAACATTATTATAAGTATTACTAATGATTCTAGCATATGATTTAGATAGTTATTGGGAAGGTCGTCCGTTCCTAAAGCCACA
>JABHHM010000220.1 GCA_018671575.1 Methylococcales bacterium
CTCAATCAGATCGTTTAAATCTAACATAAACCTAAAACCAAGAACGGGAAGTTATTTCGTGCCCATTCCTTATCACTTAATTTTCATCTTCACTGCCTGAGCCAATCGCTCAACATTCGGTAATTCCAACATTGAATTATGATCGCCTGGTACTTCACAAACCAGAGGTTCAACGGTTAATAACTCACCCCAGCCCAATGTCGGTATCGCGCGCATTTTTTTGATGATTGCATCGGGGTGGTTTTCATCAAACTCTTTGGCTTTAAACAAAGTTACGTTATCAAGACTGATACAGCCTTCTGGAATATATTTAATAGACGCACTGTTTTTATAAACTTGTAATAATCCTTTAATTTGTAGGTGACTGGCAAACAGGCCGATTTGTTCCAACTGGCTTTTAATCCAGTCCAATTGTTGCTCTTCATCCAATTTTGTCAGTGCGTCATAATCTGCAACGATATCTTGATCACTCCATTCATTAATATAGTCGGTTAAAGCAACAATCCATTCGGCATTGTCTTTGGGTTTATCTTCCTCACGATCCATTAATTCTTTAGTCGGAGCATAAGTATCAAATAAAGCCAATAAACCAATTTTTTTGCCCATTGATTGTAATTGTCTTGCCATTTCGAAAGCAATTAATCCACCAAATGAATGTCCTGCCAAATAATAGGGATGGTCGCCTTGTACGGGAACGACCACTTCAATGAAAGCTTTTGCCATGGCTTCGATTGATTTTAATGGAGGTGTCACGCCATCTAAACCAATGGATTGAAGTCCGTAACAAGATTGGTCATCCCCCAATGCTTGAAAAAATGACTGTAAACCTAACACATTACCGCCAGGCCCAGGAATACAGAAAATTGGTTGATGCTGACCATGAATATTGATTGGCACTAAAGGAGACCAATCTGCCGCCTCATGCTGTGAAAGATCAGAACTCAGCTGATGAATGGTTGGGCTTTTAAATAGTGTTGCCAAAGGAATTTCACGATCAAAACATTCGTTGATTTTTGCCATTAGCGCAACGGCCAATAACGAATGACCACCGAGTTCAAAAAAGTTATTGTGAATACCGATGGTTTCGACATCAAGGATGTCTGACCAAATTTTAACCAGTTGTTTTTCAATATCGGTTTTCGGTGCGACATATTCTTTCGAAAAGTCGATACTTTCATTGGGATCTGGCAATGCTTTTTTATCAATTTTACCATTGGGTGTTAATGGGAACGTTGTTTGATGAACAATGGCTGATGGCAACATATAATCTGGTAATAATTGAGCAATGTCATTACGTAAAGACTGTCGCGCTGAGTCTTGTGATTCATTAATGACGTAAGCAATCAAACGCTGATTGTTGTTTTTATCGGTACGTGCAATGACAATAGCATCATCGATACCTGATTGTTGTTTGATGACACTTTCTATCTCGCCCAACTCTATTCTAAAACCTCTGATTTTTATTTGATCATCTAATCGACCTAAAAACTCAATGCTTCCATCAACCAAATAACGGGCTAAATCCCCTGTTTTATAGAGTTTTTCATCAGTTGAATTTGGCAATGGATTGGCAATGAATTTATCTTCTGTTAATTGTGCTTTATTCAAATATCCCCGTGCCAGTCCAACACCTGAAATATGCAGTTCACCTGCTGAGCCCACAGGTAGTTGACGCAAACCTGCATCAAGAATATACAGCTTAACATTGGACATTGGATGACCGATGGAAGGTGCAGATTGGCTGTTAATATCACATTGATTGATGGTTGCACAAACACTGTTTTCACTCGGGCCATAGGCATTATAAAAATCACAATGACCTACCCATTTTTGTACCAATTCAAGACTACAGGCTTCACCTGCCGAAATTAACGCCCGCAAACTGGGAATATTGACCGATAACAAATTCAACATCACAGGTGGTAACGTCACTACACTGACGGCATGTTCGTTCATCACTGTCGCCAAATCTTGAGGTGACATTAAACGCTGTTTATCCGCCATCACCAGAGTTGCCCCTGCCAATAAAGTCATCAACCACTCAGAGGTCATGGCATCAAAACTAAAAGATGCAAATTGCAGCACTTTATCTTGCTCAGTGATATTAAAAGTATTGATTTGCTGTTGTTGTAGATTGCACAAACCACGATGTTCGATCATTACGCCTTTGGGTCGGCCCGTTGAACCAGAAGTATAAATCACATAAGCCAGATTATGATAACTTGAAACGCTGTTTAAATTTGACTTAGACCACTGTTTAATCACAGCCCAATCACTGTCCAGACAAATCACTGAAACATCCACAACAGGCAATTGTTCACTTAAAACCTGTTGGGTAATTAATAAACTGACATTGGCATCTTTTAACATATAATCCAGTCGTTCTGCTGGGTAAGTTGGGTCTAATGGTAGATACGCCCCACCCGCTTTGAGCACCGCCAGAATTGCCACCATCATTGAGACTGAACGTTCCACACAAATTGCCACCAACACTTCTGCTTCAATCCCTTTTCCTTGTAGATAATGTGCCAGTTGATTGGCTTGCTCATTCAATTGAAGATAGGTCAATTTTTGGTTAGAGAATTCGATGGCAATATGGTCAGGTGTTTTAAGCACTTGTTGTTCAAATAATTGATGAATGGTGTGCTGATCTGGAAAAGACTGAGCTGTTTTATTCCAATTAATGAACTGCTGTTTTTCAATATCACTAAGCAATGGTAATTGTTGCAGTGATGCCGTAGCATCCGCAACAATGGCATTCAATAAAGTTTTAAAATGAGACGTTAAATTTTGCATTCTTGATGCTGCAAATAAATCAGTATTGTATTCAATGTAACCATTAATTTGATCTCCTACTTCACTCAAACTCAAGGTTAAATCAAATTTTGACACAGGATTTTCAATGGGTTCGGGAGTAATGCTCAAATCAGACATTTCAATGGTTTCAGTCGGGGTATTTTGTAAAATAAAAACCACTTGAAACAAAGGAGAATGATTGAAATTGCGTTCCGTTGACACCACATCCACTACCTTTTCAAAAGGTAACTCCTGATGACTATAAGCATCTAACGTGGTGGCTTTGACTCGTTGAAGATTGTTTTCAAATGATAACGTACCATCTATATCAGTACGCAATGCCAGTGTATTGACAAAAAATCCAATCAAGCTTTCTGTTTCAACCTGAGTACGCCCTGCAATCGGTGTACCAACACAGATATCTGATTGCCCTGTATAACGGTGCAATAAGGTATAAAATGATGTCAATAAAGTCATGAACAATGTTGTTCCTTGATTCTGACTCAGTTGATTTAACTGTTGAGTCATTTTAGCATCAAGACCCAGTTCTATAGTTGCTCCATTGAATGTTTGAATCGAAGGACGAGTATAATCTGTGGCCAAATTCAGTGTTTCCAATCCTTGTAACTTTTGTTGCCAATAA
>JABHHM010000304.1 GCA_018671575.1 Methylococcales bacterium
CAGAAATAAAGAATAAATTAGAAGTGTTTTCAGGTGATATAAGAGACCCATTCGGGGTAAAACAGGCCATGAAAGATTGTGATATTGTCATGCATCTGGCGGCATTAATTGCTATCCCCTATTCTTATCACTCACCTGACACCTATATTGACACCAACATTAAAGGGACGTTAAATATTGTTCAAGCCGCCCGTGAACTGGGCATTGAAAAAGTTATTCAAACATCCACATCAGAAGTCTATGGCACGGCAAAATATGTTCCCATTGATGAAAAGCACCCATTACAAGGTCAATCACCTTATTCAGCTTCAAAAATAGGTAGCGACCAAATTGCATTATCCTATTTTTGTGCTTTTGACACACCTATTGCGGTTATCAGGCCATTCAATACCTATGGCCCAAGACAATCAGCCCGAGCCGTTATTCCAACCATTATTACTCAAATACTGTCAGGTAAAAAACAAATAAAACTCGGCGCATTGTCACCCACTAGAGATTTTAATTATGTTCAGGATACGGTTGATGGATTTATTGCAATAACACAATCAGAACAATCTGTCGGTGAGATAATAAACATTGGCAGTAATTTCGAAATTAGCATTGATAACATGATTAAAACAATCATTGATATCATGGGGGTAGAGGTGGAAATTATCACCGACAATCAAAGAATCAGGCCTGAAAAAAGTGAAGTTGAACGATTATGGTGCGATAACAAAAAAGCACTCTCAACATTAGACTGGCAACCAAAATATGCTGGCTTAGATGGCTTCAAGCAAGGTATTCGAGAAACCGTTGAATGGTTTTCAAACAAAGAAAATCTACTGGCTTATAAAACCAATGTCTACAATATCTAAAGAGATTCTAAATCGACTGGAAAAAATTGCCCCTGCCAGTAGCTGCTTACACGAACCAACTTTTAACGGCAATGAATGGAACTATGTTAAACAATGTATTGATACCAACTGGGTATCATCTGTAGGCAAATTTGTCGATCGTTTTGAAGCAATGCTGGCTGAAATAACTGGAGCGAGCTATGTCACTGCTATCGTTAATGGGACATCAGCTCTTCATTTAGCACTACAAATAGCTGGCGTAAAAAAGGACGATGAAGTTTTAATGCCTGCCATGACATTTGTTGCAACCGCCAATGCTGTAATTTATTGTAATGCTATTCCTCATTTTGTAGATATTAGCCAGCAAACATTGGGTATCGATTCAGCAAGAATGGACTTATATCTATCAGAAAATGCAGAAAAAAGAGAAGACGGAACCACCTGGAATAAAAATACCAATCAACGAATATCTGCGTGTATACCAATGCATTGTTTCGGTCACCCAGTAGCAATGACCCCCTTGAATGATGTCTGTAAAAAATGGAATATCACAATTATTGAAGATGCTGCAGAAGCATTAGGTAGCTATTATCAGCAACAACATGTGGGCAATATAGGTAAATTATCGATAATTAGTTTTAATGGTAATAAAATCACCACCACGGGAGGCGGCGGAGCTATTTTAACCAACGACCAAACCTTAGCTCAAAAAGCAAAACACCTCAGTACCACTGCAAAAATAGCCCATCCCTTTGAAATTGCTCACGATGAAATAGGTTTTAATTATAGAATGCCCAATATTAATGCCGCTTTGGGTTGTGCGCAATTGGAAACTTTGCCAAACTTTCTACAACAAAAGCGAGTACTAGCCAAACAATATCAAACACTATTTAATGATATGAGTGAAGTCAATATTTTTAATGAACCTGCTGAGTCACGCAGTAATTATTGGTTAAACACACTGATATTAAAAGATCAATACTCAGCTTTAAGAAATGAAATTATTGAACTAACCAATACCCATAAAATCATGACGAGACCCGCATGGAATTTATTGCCAGAACTAACAATGTATCAGCATTGCCCTAGTATGAACTTACCTATTGCGAAAGATCTGCAACAAAGAATTGTATGCCTACCTAGTACTCCTGGACTGGAATTAAACTGATATGAGAAAAATTGCCATTGTCACAGGAACTCGTGCTGAATACGGATTACTGTATTGGTTGATGCATGAAATAAAACAAGACTCCAACTTAGAATTACAACTCATTGTCACTGGCATGCATTTATCACCTGAATTTGGTTTGACTTATCAAGTGATTGAACAAGATGGCTTTTGTATCAATGAAAAAGTTGAAATGTTATTATCGAGTGATAGTGCTCCTGGTATTACAAAATCAATTGGCTTAGGAGTGATCGGTTTTGCAGATTCATTGGATCGCTTGAAGCCCGATATTTTAGTACTGCTAGGTGATCGTTTTGAATCACTAGCTGCCGCACAAGCAGCAATGATTGCCCGAATTCCCATTGCTCATCTACATGGTGGTGAAGCAACAGAAGGTTTGATTGATGAACCCATCCGACACGCCATCACTAAAATGTCACATTTTCATTTTGTTGCTGCAGAACCTTATCGAAAAAGAGTCATTCAGCTGGGAGAAACACCCAATCGCGTATTAAATTATGGTGCAACGGGTTTAGAAAATATCACACGACTTAAATTAATGGAAAAAGGCCAATTAAATCAATCTATTAATTTCACATTAGGTGATTTGGTTTTTTTAATCACTTATCATCCAGTGACTTTGAATAAAACCGGAATGAAACAATCAGTTTTAAATTTACTGGATGCCTTAAAGCAGTTTAATAATGCATCCATTATATTTACCCAATCAAATGCTGACACTGATGGAAGGATAATCAATGAATTGATTGAAAGTTTTGTTTCAGAAAACCCAGCAAAAACAGCCTTCTATGAATCATTAGGACAACTTCGTTACCTTAGCGCAATTAAACATGCTGATATTATTATTGGCAATTCATCCAGTGGAATTATCGAAGTTCCTGCGTTTAAAAAACCCACTGTGAATATTGGTGAACGACAACAAGGTCGCTTATTCGCTGATTCTATTATTAGTTGTGATGCAAACAAACAATCCATTGTTGACGCAATTAATAAAGCGTTATCAGAACCTTTTCAAAAAAAACTACAAACCGTTGAATCTCTCTATGGCATAGGTAACGTTTCAGTGAAAATTAAGGATTACTTAAAATCTGCCAAACTGGAGAATGTATTGAAAAAGAAATTTTATGATTTGAAAGAATCATCATGAGAATTGTTTTTATTGGATGTGTACAATTTAGTTACGAAATGATTCAACACTTATTAACATTAAAAAACCTCAATATTGTTGGCATTATAACCCGTCGTCAATCAACCTTTAATGCTGACTTTTATTCGCTAGAATCGATTGCAGAAAAAAATTATATTCCTTGCTTCATTGATGAAAATAACAATCAATCTGATATGGCTCAATGGCTCAAGCCATTATCTGTTGATATGATGTATTGTTTGGGCTGGTCATATCTGTTAACTGAAGACATTTTATCAATTCCCAAACAAGGCTCTATCGGTTATCACCCAGCTTACTTACCGAAAAATAGAGGACGCCACCCGCTAATATGGGCACTGGCACTTGGTTTAACAAAAACAGCTTCAACCTTCTTTTTAATAAATAATGAAGCTGATGCTGGAGATATTATCAACCAGCAAGAAATATCAATAACTCATCAAGACGATGCCACAACGTTATACCAAAAAATGATCAACACAGCCAAACAACAATTATCGACATTAACCCCATTACTGGTTTCAGGTCATTTCAAGACAATTCCCCAAGACCATAACAATAGCAATTACTGGAGAAAGCGCTCTAAAAAAGATGGTGAAATCGACTGGAGAATGTCATCTAAAAATATCTATAATTTAGTCAGAGCATTAACTCGACCTTATGTAGGTGCCCATTGCATTTACTTGGGTAGTGAAATTAAAATTTGGAGAGCCATCAAAAATAATCAATGCGCTCCATATAATAATATTGAACCAGGAAAAATA
>JABHHM010000308.1 GCA_018671575.1 Methylococcales bacterium
ATGGAATCAGCAAACAGTATTTTTTTTAGCCGAACAGGAAGGTGTCTTTTTGACTCAAAAACATTGGGAAGTCATCAATCTAGTCAGATTATTTTACAGCCAATACGCAACCTCGCCACACTTAAAAATAATCATTAAATTATTAAGTAATTCAAGTTTAGCCATTGACCAGGAAGAATTATTGACATTATTTCCAAAACAAACAAGCCGACAAATTGCTCATATTTCAGGGATACCTGAACCATTTGATACGTTATAAATTGATTAGAGTTAGGGACGATTCAAAATTAATCTTTATATTTACTCGAGCAGTTGCCCACAGGCTTCGTTACTCAAACAGTTGCATAGTTCGACTATGCGCCTGTTTTCGTGCCTTGCCTGTGAACAAAATATCTTCGCAAATTGTAAAGGTTATTTTTGAATCGTCCCTTAGACTGAATTAGAATTCAGCCTCTCAACTTTGTGACTACTTATCAGAAATCCACCCGAGAACTTAGCTTTTCGTCAAATCAAAGTATACAATTGTCAAAAAAGCGCAGTTTATGTGTATAAATGAACATTCTGAGGCTGTTTTTCCTCGATACCCCCTTGAGGGGTAAATACAGAATTGACAGAAATATGAGTTACTGGACAGTCTCTTAGACCATTCCAACCATATGATAGCCACCATCAACATATAAAACATCACCAGTCATTCCTGACGCCAAATCAGAGGCTAAAAATGCCGCCACATTACCAACCTCGTCAATGGTGACGTTTCTTTTAAGAGGTGAAGCATTTTCAGAATACTTTAACATTTCTCTAAAATCTGAAATTCCTGCGGCAGCCAAGGTTCTTATTGGCCCTGCAGATATCGCATTAACTCTGATTCCCTCTGGCCCCAAACATTGTGCCATGTAGCGAACATTGGCCTCTAAACTTGCCTTAGCTATTCCCATTACATTGTAATTAGGGATCGTTCTGACCGCTCCCAAATAACTCAGCGTCAATAGTGATGCATTACGACCTTGCATCATGTTTCTACCCGCTTTCGCCAATGCTGAAAAACTGTAAGAACTGATATCCTGAGCCATTTTAAAACCTTCACGAGTGACATTATCAAGATAATCCCCCTCTAACTCCTCTTTATTGGCAAAAGCAACGGAATGCACAATGATGTCCACATGATCCCAATAATCATCCAGTTTTTCAAATACCTGATTGATTTCTTCATCATTACTGACATCACAAGGCAAAACAATATCCGAATCACATTCAGACGCTAGTTTTTCAACACGAC
This sequence comes from Methylococcales bacterium, assembly GCA_018671575.1. Taxonomy (GTDB): domain Bacteria; phylum Pseudomonadota; class Gammaproteobacteria; order JABHGC01; family JABHGC01; genus JABHHM01. The sequence goes on from JABHHM010000308.1 coordinate 1,280, forward strand.
TGGTTAATTTTTCATTTTGAGCTGTAAATGCTAAGTTGGCACCTTCTCTTTGCATTGCTTTAGCAATACCCCAGGCAATTGAACGAGTACTTGCAACACCTACAATCAGTGCATTTTTATTTTCTAAAAATCCCATGACACTCTCCTTATATTTTATAGTTATTGTTAATTTGAAGTGGTTTTTAGTGATAATACTCGCAATAAACGGTAGTTTAAAATGGTTTATCGCAAATAAACCAAATAATTGTTAAAAACCTGCATAAGCTGCAATCTAAGATGTTATTTCAACGTAAAAAAACACCTTTTATTTCATTGGTTCGACCAATAGCTGGGGATCAATTTGTCGCTTAAATAAATTCATACGCCAATCAAGATGTGGACCCGTTACTCTACCCGTTGCCCCCACTTCGGCAATTTTCATTCCTTGTTTGATAACATCTCCTTTTTTGACCACAATTTTACTTAAATGTAGAAATGAGGAGCTTAAACCTTGCCCATGATCCAAAATCAACGTACCTCCTGAAAAAAACATATTGGAATGCGTCATCGTAACAATGCCGTCAGCAGGAGCAACAACACCAGTACCTGTTGGAACTGCAACATCAACTCCAAAATGAGGTCGCTTAGGTTTACCGTTTAAAATTCGCTGACTACCATAAACACCTGATATACGACCTTTAACAGGCCAGATAAAACCTGTTTTATAATCAGTTCGTAGCGCATTTATTTTTCTCGCCTTTCTGCTCAATGCATATTCTTTATAGATACGATCCAAATCTTTTTTATTGGGTGTCACTTTCCGTTTGGGTAAATTATTAATCCGTTGAATTTTATATTTTCGCTTTTTCACTTTGATGGTTTGGAAATATTTCCCACCATTTGGAAAGGTGGCCTGAATTTTTAAACTGTTTTTTTCATCACGCCCAAAACCGATGAGAAAATCACCTTGGGTAGAAACAGAAATTGGCTTTTTATTGATGAATATTTTAGTTTTTGGCAACGTTTTTCCGATCAATAAACCACCTTGCTTAGCATAACCATTCCATTGCAATTCTATTTGATCAGACATCGCTTGCTGAGAGACCGCAATAGCCAATAAACTACTTAATAATATTTTTTTAACATAAAACATAGCTAGTTATTTCTCCATAAAAATTATCACCATGAAGTGCATCAAGACAATAAAGAAAAAACGTCATGATCTTCGTGCGCTTCATGGTAAAAAATAACCACAACAACAGTTGATAAAGGAGGTATGCAACAAATAAATACCCAAATTGCACAGTATTTATTTATTGCCTACCCCTTAAATTTTGACGTATCAATTTGCCTGCAAAAACTTTGTTTTTTCGACACATCAAAATATACCCCGTATATTACCTGTAAAATAGCTTACACAACCAGACAAACTGGTAATTTTTATAGAATTTTAAAAGAAATTGCTTTACCCTGCTGATCATTGCAAATAATAACTCAGGAAAATCATGGAAAACGGAGAACGAATACAAAAAGTGCTGGCTCAGGCGGGAATTGCATCAAGAAGAGAAATCGAACGAATGATCGAAGATGGTTTGATTAAGGTCAATGGAAAAAAAGCCAAAACAGGCCAGAAAATCACGGGCAAAGAAAGCATTATGATTGGCAAACGAACCATTCATTTAGACAGAAGACAAATTGATAAAAATGACCACCAATACATTATTTACAATAAACCCGAGGGTGAAATTGTCAGCACCAATGACCCTGAAGGCAGACCCACAGTCTTTAGAAATCTACCCAAAATAAAAAAAGGAAAGTGGATTGCGGTGGGACGTTTGGACATCAACACCCGTGGCCTGTTAATTTTCACTACGAATGGCGAACTGGCTCATCGACTCATGCATCCATCATATGAAATTGAAAGGGAATACGGTGTCAGGGTTTATGGTCATGTCAGCTCTGAGGTATTAAACAACTTACAACAGGGTGTTGAATTAGAAGATGGTGTTGCACAATTTCATAACATTAGAGAATTTAGAAGTGAAGGCAGTAATCATTGGTACCACGTCACGTTAAGCGAAGGTAAAAACCGAGAAGTCAGACGACTCTGGGAGTCTCAGGAAGTCCCCGTTAATCGTCTAATCAGAATTCGGTACGGCACCGTCAACTTACCTCGCTCACTGAAAAAAGGTAAATCTGAAGAGATTAAAAAAAGTGAGTTAAAACAACTTTTTAAACTTGTTCAATTAGATTACCCAAAATAGATACAAGTTATTTATTTGAACTACGGATAAGGGGAAGCGAAATAAATAAATATCCAAATTACGCAGGATTTTTGTTTGCCTTTGAGGCGCA
>JABHHM010000313.1 GCA_018671575.1 Methylococcales bacterium
ACCGACTTATATTTGACCACAACTGTCAAAAAACCTACAGAATGCCCCGAAGGTAAAAGAACCGATAAACTTCATTTTAATTGTGAGAAAAAGAAATATTGTAAGAAATTTCTATTTTTTACGAGGTGTAAAATACGCTGTAAAGTCTATGATTTTACGCCCGTCAATGAAGCATCCGTCAATAAAACCATTCAGCTCAGTATGCCAACTGAGCTCAGTAGTGATGAAGCCTTTAATACTCAAATAAATGACATGTTTTTAAATTATGGAATTAGAGTTGTAGGTTCTAGCAATCATCAGCTACAAATAAGTATTGCGGATAGTGTCATAAAAACAGAGGAATCTGAATCTGAAAATGGAGAAACTATAAAGACTGATACTCACAAAATTTCTGTTACGTTGGTTGCGTTGAAATCTGGTAGTCAATACATTACTTTTCAAAACTCTAAGGAAATATCCGTAATTCAAGGGGCTTCCGATATAGATAAAAAAATTAATGAAATAAAACAAGGTTTAACTTATGGCCTTATTATCGATTTTTTATCGGAAACCAATATTGGTGATTATTATTTGTAGATATGAATAATTGATTATTCTTTAATTTGAAATATCAGGCAACCAAGGTTGCCTGAATATACCGTAATTATGAAGGTATTCTCCTCTTTAATAGTTTCTCAATTCATCGAGTAGCTCATTAGCCGTCAATCCTTGTAAGCTATTAACCAATTCTTTGATTTCATCAAAGTCTTTTTTAAGTTCATCACTTCCCATTGACTGCGCTCGTTCAATGAAACCAATGGTCATTTTGGTATAACCCTTGTTCAGCGGCACAATGTTGTTGGCTATTTGTCGAGGTTGGAAAGCATAGGTGCTGCGTAAGATTAAGCGTAAACCCAAGACTCTGAGAATCCAATCTTTTTTAATCATGGCTTTTACTTCATCAGTGTGTTTGTAATACAAGTTTACAATGCGTTGTCCCATGATGGATTGTTGAAGCTCTTCGTCACGCAATGATCGTAAAGATTGCTGTAATTGTTGACCATTTCGAAGATTGTTTGTCAGTGACTCAGAAGCACAGTCGCTACCTCCGCTGTCACCATCTCCACCTCCTGGATTGGTGACTGTTATAGTCTTGGCTGTCGTGTTGTTGGCTTCATTTGACTCATCAATCTGTTTCAGTTGGTCAACCATGACGCTATAGTTATATTGTCCTTCAGTTTTTGGAGACCACTGATTTTGTAATTGAAAGGTATGACTTTCACCTTTTTCTAAGCTACTGATTGAGTCCGTTCCAACAATACTTTGGTTGATATAAAAAGCAAGATTGAAGTGTTGATTAATGGCTTCTCCACCGTTAGTGACTTTGGCATACAGGGTGACAAAGTTATTGATGCTGGGTGTTGAGAAGGTCAGAGAATTAACTACCAAATCAGGTTTTTGCGTGGTTTCTCCACCAGAGATAGTGATCGTACTGGAATAAATGTTATTATTTTCATTGCTTTCATCCACAATGTTTAAATCATCAACCAAGGCTTTAATGGTGAATTGACCATTTTGGTCTGGTGTCCATGGGTCTCGCATGTTAAATGTAATGGTTGCGTTGGCGTTCATTTCGGTGGTTGCATCAAACCCAACTTGCTGGTTATTGATGAAAAATGCGATACCGACATTTGCGCCACTGCTTACATTGGCATTTTTGACAGTTGCATGAAACGTGACATCGTCACCAACTTTGGGACTAGCAGGAGTCCAGGTTAATTGTTGGATGCTTAAGTCTGGTTTGGCGGTTGGTTTACCTGAGACACAGGCTTGAACTTCGGATAGCATTTTATCCCAAGGGTAATAAGGTCCTGGGTCAGTTCGTCGAGAAGGGTCAAGGTCGGCATGAGCTTGTATGGTGTTACGGGAAACAGGAATGTTATTGCGTTTTGCAATGTCACAAATTAAGGCAAAAGATGAAGACAGTTGAGATTGTGTCCAAGTATTTTTATGGGCATAACCGCCATGTTCAATACCAACGCTGTCACTGTTGCAACAACCGACATGGTGAGCTTTGTATTTTTCCTGAACCATTTGTGTTACTCCGCCAGATTCAGTGACGACATAATGAGCTGATACTGATCTGGAGTTACTTTTTAGGTAATTGATGCAACCAGAGCCAGAACCTTCGCAAGTGTGTAATACAATGCGTTTAATTGTTTTTCCACTACGACTGCCATAATGTTCGGATGCGACATAAGTATCAGCAACCGTTCCATCAATTCTTCCATCTAATGTCATTGGAACAGCCATTTGGCCTTGATAGGCAAAAGGTAAAAATTTGGCAGATAGACTAGGAATCAAAGAATCATAGTTGGCTGGTTCTAAAAGATAATGGTTGTTTGAATAACTAAACCCTTGTAGTGTTTGTTTAACCCCTTTTTTCAGGATTGAAAAAACTTCATCGGCATATTGAAGTTCTAATGCTTTGTCGTCATAACCAATAAATGCGGCAACAACGGTATAATAATCACCTAAATTTATGTCATTAACAATGTCTGCAAATTGTTTACGTTTGTGCATTCTTAATAAAGCTGCCGCTGCTCTGATATTGTGTCTAATACTTTTTTTAATTCGTCTGGCAGGCATTCTTGTTAGCTTTGATGCTTGAGTAATTTGAGATGAAGTCAGTCCCATGATGCCAAAGAAATCAGGAGAACCTTCTATGCCTTTATCTTCCAGTAATTTATTAAACTGTGTTTCAGTCAAATTACCACGTTCAAGACCTTGTCGATGTATCATTCGTGTGTTGATAAAGCTAATGGCTTTAATCAGTTCAACAGGAATGTTAAATTCCTCAGAGGCTTGTTGAAAGTGCCGAGAGGTATTACCATTTGCGTGAACAGAGAATTGCAGTGATAGTAATCCTAGAATGGTTAATAGTTTTAATAGTCGAGAAAATGAACTCATCTTTTTGCCTCATAGATAGTTTTGGAATTCTTGCTATTAATAATAGGAGATAAAATTTGACTATTCATGATGTAATAGAATGAAAGGTGAAAATTAATTGATTATCGGTTATTTATTAATAATTACTTAAATACTAATATTTAATGGTGGGCGAAAATGACAAAAAAAGATGAAATTACCATTCAGGAGATTAATCAATTGTTGGGTGTGGATGAATCTGATGTGAAAGAGGAAGTAGGAGTCATTGATCAGGACTCATTTGATGAGTTGTTGATGATTGTTGATTCAGAAGAGGATGATAAGGGGATGCGCAATAAATAAACATCCAACTTGCTTATTTTTTTGCCCGCCTTTTTTGTTGCAAAAATACTTGTGTAGTTCGACTACACACCTATTTTTGCGCCTCAAAGGCAAACAAAAATCCTACGCAATTTGGATATTTATTTATTTCGCTTCCCCTAAGCTTTTAAGATAACACGCAATAAACTACCCATATTGTACAGAAATTTTGTTTGTCTTCTTTGCTACAAAAATAGTTAGGTAGAGCGACTATGCAACTATTTTCGTGCTCATCCCTTAATCAATATTAGGTAGTTTTAATTCACTCAATAATCGTCTCATTTCATGACGGGCAGCAATATGTGACATGGACATTTTGACTTTTTTATTCACGTCTTTTAAATCCATTAAAGTGAGTCCTTGGGGAAATAGTTCTCGATAAATAACTCGTTCAGATAAACCAGAGATATAACGAAAGGCAATTCTATTTTGAAGTTGTTTTAATGCTTCATCCATGCGTTTTTTATTTTTAGCATGGGTGGTGGATAATCTATTTCTAAGAATGACCCAGTCTAATGCAGGTTTATTGGCTGCCGCACGATTTTTTCGACATTCCCAAACCAGTTGGCTGTAAAAGCTAAGTTTTTCTACTTTAAATGTTTCAGGATCGACGTGGCCCAGTAAATCAAGGTCAATAAAACTATCATTCATTGGGGTAATTAAGGTATTTGCCAGTGAGTGAGCTAACCGTGCTAAAGAGGTGTCATTACCTGGACAATCAATGACAATAAAGTCATTTTCTCTGCGTAATTCCTGTGTTAAATCAGTAAATTCTTCGGCTTCATCATTGTGCTTTTCTGGCAGTACAGGTTTGTTAGATTGATGAATGACGTGGTGTCCAGGCATTCCAATTGTTAGTTTTTCTTTTTCTGCATAGTTGATTCGATTGCTAATATAACGGTTTAGTGTCTGCTGTCTTGAGTCTAAATCAACGGTTGAAACGGTTGCTCCTTTTTTCATCAAACTAATGGCAATGTGCATGGCAGTGGTTGATTTTCCTGTACCTCCTTTTTCATTGCCAAGGACGATAACATAAGCATTTTTTCTTTTTTTTGCAGGCATATTAAGGTCTTACCTTTTGTTTTTTATGGAATAACTTGTTTTGAAATTATAGTGTCAAAATTTATTTGTTTGTATAGAATTTGAATAATAATTTCTGTTAAACCAAAAATGATTGCAATGGTGGTACAATCAACATAGCCAATATTTGTAATGCAATTAATACCAGCAAGGGAGATAAGTCCATACCGCTAATGGGCGGTAATAATTTTCTGGCAGGTGCCATGATCGGTTCGGTAATGCTATAGAGTATTGAGACAACTGGATTATAAAGACCAGGATTGATCCAACTAATGATGATTTGAATAAAAATGCTAAAGATGAAAACATTAATGAGTAAATCCAACAGTTCACCAATGGAATATAATAATAGGCCAATAATTGGTATGCTAACTGATGTGTTTTGTAATGAAATAATAATCAAAAATTCAAGCATTTGTAGGCTAATCAACAACAATACTGCTGCTGAATCTATTCGGCCAAGTGTGGGTAAAAATTTATGCATTACCTTTAAAACGGGTGATGTCATTTTGTCTATAAATTGAGAAATGGGATTATAAAAATCAGCCTTGAACCATTGGAATACAATTCTCAACATAATTAAAAGAATGTAAAATTCAAAAAAGAATTTAACTAAAAATACCAGTGGATTGGTTAAATATCCATTCATTTTGAGCCTCCTAATTGTTCGGATAGTTCGATTGATTTTTCATAGGCAGCACGGGTTGCTTGTTTAACCAGGGTTCTAAGTTGCCCTTGTTCAAACTGGTTGAGTGCTTGTTCCGTTGTGCCTCCTGGTGAGGTAATGTTTTCCCTCAATAAAGCAGGGGATTCAGTGCTTTCCTGGGCTAGTTTTGCTGCGCCAAGTCCCGTTTTAATAGAGAGCTCTCTTGCTTGGTCTGGCTCTAGCCCTAAATCAATGGCTGCATTTTCCATTGCTTCGATCATTAACAGGAAATAGGCTGGGCCACTGCCAGAAATAGCAGTAACGGCATGTAACTTGTGTTCATCATCAAACCAGACATTTGAGCCTACTGCTTTAAAAATAATGTCAGTCATCTCTTTTTGTGATTGGTTTACCGCTGGAGTAGCATAAAGAGCGCTGACTCCCGATTGTACTTGTGCTGGTGTATTTGGCATGATTCTGATAAGGGGAGATTCAGCAGGTAACCATGTTTGTAAGTTTTGACAAGTAATGCCTGCCGCAATAGAAACGATCAGTTGGTCACTTTTTAATGAATCAATTAGACCTGTTGCCACTTCTTTCATTATTTGTGGTTTAACTGCAAGAATAATGATGTCTGCATCCGTAATTGCCAATTGATTACTGGAAAAAACATTAATTGAATAATGTTCTTTAATTTTTGTTAATTGTTTGGTATTTGGATCAGATACATTGATGTTGTTAGCAGGGCAGTGATTGTTAATTAATCCAGCAATCAGGCTTTCTGCCATATTACCGCCACCAATAAAACATATTCTGAAATTTTCTAATGAGCTCATTTTAATAAATTATCTGGTTTTACCAGTCCTTAAAAAAGATGGCTCTATTATAAGCAATTCAATATTGATGTCATTATTATGGGGAAAAATTTGTAAGTGGGTGATCATAATTATTTTAATAAATTTTTTGTGGGATATTTTTTGACCTTTGGTGATTCTGCTCTGAGTGTACAGAAGTCTATTCGGTCAGAGAGAAGTGCCAAAAGTCAAAAAATATACCCGAAAATGTTAAAATAATTATGCTTATTTATTCAAGCTATTCAGTTGAAAGACATTTTGCTTAGGATAATTTAAAATAATTGATGATTTCTTCCAATTGTTGAGACAAGGTTGATATTTCATGGCTGGTCGTAGACAGCTTTTGTGCATCGGTTACTGCATCATCAATCACATCCGTAATGCGCAGAATATTTTTATTGATGTCTTCTGATACCATGCCTTGTTCTTTAGCAGCCACTGCAATTTGAGTGTTCATATTGTTAATGGTTACAATTGATTCAATGATGGTTTGTAAGGCATCACTGGCGTTTTCAGATTCGTTGACACTGATTTGTGCTTGTTGTTGTCCTGATGACATGACCGCAACAACCTTTTGGGTGGCTGATTGCAGGCTTTCTATCATCTGTTGGATTTCCTGAGTAGAATTTTGTGTTCTGTTGGCAAGCGTGCGAACTTCTTCAGCAACCACTGCAAACCCCCGTCCTTGTTCGCCTGCTCGGGCAGCTTCAATGGCTGCGTTGAGAGCTAATAGGTTGGTTTGGTCTGCAATGCCTCGAATAACATCTAATACCGTTCCAATACTATTGGTATCTTCTTCCAATTGGCTGATAACATTTGAGGCTTCTGAGACATCACTGGCCAATGTGCTGATAGAAGATTTTGTTTGGTTAACGACTTCTTTTCCATTGGTGGCCTCAGATGCGGCATTACTTGCTGCATTCACTGCGTCAGATGCATTATCTGCAACCGTTTTAGCATTGGCTGTCATTTCGGTAATGGCAGTGGCAACTTGTTCTGTTTCTCTATGTTGTTGTGCAACCCCCGTATGTGTGTGATCAGAAATAGAGGCCATTTCCGTAGCATCTACTGATAGTCGTGTGGTGACATTTTGTAATCGTTCAATCATTTGTCGTAGATGATCGATAAAAGCATTCATGCTGAGTGCAATTTCGCCTATTTCACCACGATGTTGTTCGTCCATGTGACACATTAAATTGCCACTACTTAAAGATTCAAAGTGAGTTTTTAAGGTGTTAATTAAGAAAGACAATTGCTTGCTGACAATCTGCATTATTATCAAACCAATAATCAGTGAAATGATTAAAGTAGTGATGAGCGTTATTTTGACTTGTTGGGTTCGAGACTCTAATGCTAAAGTTGCTTGATGGTTTTTTTCTTTTTGAATTTTGTTGAGCTGATTCAGTTTTTCATTGATTTGAAAGGTTAGAGGACCAATGTCTTGTTGAATGGTGTATGAATCCATTTTCCATTGAGGACTTTGCTGTAAGCTAATCATCTTTGAAAAATTTTTAAATATTTTTATTCGAAGAGTTGTTATGTTCGCAACGCCTTCTTCTTGTTCAAAAGTAAATAAATCAGTGTGTTTTTGAAGCTCATTTTCATTTTCAACAATGGATTCCTGGAATAATTTTGCATTTTCAATGACAGAATTATCTCGAACAGCTAAAAAAGTCCGAATTTCATTAATAAATCGAATCCAGCCATACCTTATGTTATAGACAATGCTCAGCATTTTTTTGCGTTCAGCTGAAATATCTTCTTCTTGTTCTGATGAAATAATTTGCTCTAGGTTTTGTAATACGGCATTGCTCAAAGGGTTGAGGTTTTCTGCGGCATATCGCCTGGCGGGCATATTTAAACTGGGGTTAGTGGAAAATTTTAATATTTTGTTTTTTTGTGATGTGAGTTGTTCAATGTCGTTATTGATTTGTTTGAGTAGCTGGCTACTTTTTTCATCAGGTGCTTTGCTTAATAGATTGCTGATAACTTGAGATTGAGCGGTTAATGAGTCTAGTCCATTTAAATAAAGCTCTCGATATTTTTGTTCTTTACTCAGTAGATAGAAGCCAAGATTAGATGTTGATAAGTTGATTGTTTGTGATAATTCATTTGAAGCAATAATTAATGGGTTAGTGATATCAGTCATTTGATTGATATCTTTTTTAATATTGCCCAGATTACTAAAAACCACAATGATGATGGCAGGAATGAGTGTGAGAATCAGTAGATAACCACCGATAACAATTTTATTAATGGATGTGTTTCTAATGCTCATTTATTTCCTTAATTTATTGTTTTTATACGGCTTATGTGGTTATTTTAGCTGGTTTTTACAATATAAAGTAATATAAATTGTATTTATTTTAACCACAGATGAACAAGGATGATGTTCGTGTTTATCTGGTATGCCAAGAAGTGTTTAAATGGGGGAAATTATTTTAAATGCCTATGTTCATTGTATTGATGCCCTGCACCGTGAACAGTTTTAATGATTTTGGGGTCTTTAGAATTGATTTCAATGCGTTTTCTCAGTTTAGAAATGTGTTGATCAAGTGTTCGGCTGCTCGGAAAATAGTCGTGACCCCAACAAGCATTAAATAAAGCATCACGGTCAATGA
>JABHHM010000318.1 GCA_018671575.1 Methylococcales bacterium
CCCTTTGGCACTACTACTCTGACCGAATAGACCTCTATGCAATCAGAGCAGTAACACCAAAGGTCAAAAAATCTTGAGCGAAAATTTTGTTAAGATAATTATGGTCACCTACTTAAATACGCCATGAGAATGAAAGTTATTTCGTGCTCGTCACTGAGTATTCATTGCGACTTTTTTTGCCACTAAATTGATTATTGTTGGTTCTGGTTTTTTGGGTAATGGCCTACCAAAAAACTCTAATGTGCCAAGGTCCCATCGGCTCCACCATAAATTAGGTTTTGAAATTGCATTTGGAAGGATCTCAAAGCCTGCTTGCATAATAAATTCAATGTATTCATCCGCTGTTTTTTGGACATTCATTGGGTGTCTGAAAAACACCTTGACTAAAAAAGAGTGTATAAATTGACGACAGGATTCAGACAATAAAAGAATGCCACTGGGCTTCAAGATTCTAAAAAGCTCTTTGATGGCTGTGTCAGGGTCAGAAATATGGTGCATGGTTTGGTGGCACAATATCATGTCTACCGAATTACTTTCTAGCTCGATTTTGGCTGCAGAATTGTTTAAAAGATTAACCGAGCAATGACATGAATCGGCTACAGACTGAGCCTGATTTAAAGTATTTGGGTCAATATCAATGCCAATAATCTGTTCAGGATGAAATCGTTCATCCATTAGTTTGATAGATTTTCCACTGCCACATCCAATATCGGCAATGATCGGATAATTCTGTCGATAAGGTGACAACAATGATTCAAGGTCATCAATCCCTATTTTTAAAACATAATTTAACCATATTTCAGTATCAAGAAACCAAGTACCAAAAGATGATTCCTTTATCCATTGTTTGGGTTTGATTGTTTGGTTTTTTTTCATTATGTTTGTCTTGTTGAGTGGCTAGGAGGCTGTACGAGAACAGTTCACCCCTCAAGGGGGTACCGAGGAAAAATGGTCTCAAAATGCTCATTTACAAGTCTGTTCGGTCAGAGTCGTAGTAACGATGGGGCTGAAAATAGTCCTAAAAATGTTAAAATAATTTTACTCACTACTTATTATAACCTTGCATTTATTGTAAAGTCCATTTGCTAGGAAAATAATGTTTGAAAAACGTCCGAAATATCTAACAAAATCGTCTCTGGTCATTATTTGCCAGATCATAGCGACAACAAAAAAGACTATTGCCTGGGTTCTATATGATTTTTAGAATTAAAATATTTTTATTGCTCATAATGTGTGGATTTTCAATCAGCATTTTTGCTCAAAATGAATTATTTAAGTCACCTGTTGCTGATGTTTCTGAGAATATTGCTTTACGCACCATCAGTCAATTGTTTCAAAATAAACCGATCGTTAGAGCAAATTTTACTCAGTCAAAAAAAATAAAAATATTAACTCGACCACTTATTTCAAGTGGGTCACTTTTGTTTTCAAACGATAGCGGATTGTATTGGAAAATCAAAAAACCATTTTCTTCCATTATGATTTTGTCTGAAAAAGGTTTAACACAGTTAACCAATGGGGAAAAAAAATCACTATTAAAATCCACTAACTCAAGCTCAGCACAAAACTTTATGAACACATTTTTATTTATGTTCAATGGAAAATTTGTAGAAGCTGAACGCCATTTTAAGCTCTATTTTACCCAGCATAAAACACGATGGACATTGGGTTTGATTCCAAAAAACAAACCCATATCTAATGTCATCAAAAACATTCAGTTCTCTGGAAACCAGCAACAGTTACTGGTTAATTTTAAGTTACGGGAAACTTCTGGGGATGTGACGGCGATTCAATTTACTGATGTCAGGTTTCAGCCCATACTTTCAGCCCAAGAAAAAAACTATTTTGAATAATTTATCAAAAACATTATTTTCATTTTGGTTTGGATTGGTCATTTTTTTGATGGTTTTGACGGCTTGGAGGTTGCAATCAGGTATTCCTGTTGAAACCAATATTCTAAAATTACTGCCAGAAGACCAACAACAACCTGCTGTGCAGCAAGTCATGACATCATTTACTAAAAATACCAGTCATCGATTGTTATTTTTAATTGGCCATGAAAAACAAGAAGTTGTATTGCAAGCGGCAAATCAGTTTGCTAAACGACTAAAGAATAATTCATTATTTTATAAAATAATGACAGAAGTTGCGCCTGATCAACAAGAAAAAATATTTAACCATTATTTCCCTCATCGTTATCAGTTACTAACAGATCAAACACGACATTTATTACAACAGCTCAATGCTTTTGAGTTGTTGTCATCTAAAATACTCGGTCAAATTTATTCTCCGCTACCCTCATTTAATAGTCAGTTATTATTGACTGATCCGCTGATGCTGTTTCAAGATTATCTGATGAATATGTCGAGTACAATGGAATTATTGGACAACCGAATTGTAAGAAGAGAAGACGGGATTAACTGGATATTAATGTCAGCATCCACCATAGGCGACCCGTTTAATCAAAGCAATCAACAGCAGGTGGTACAATGGATTGAAAAAATTAAGCAGCAGATGCAATTGCACAATCCTGTCGTTCAGTTTAAATATACAGGAATGATTCGATTTGCCCATCAAGCCTTTGAGCAATCAAAAAAAGAAGTCAGCCTGATCGGCTCAATGTCTCTGCTGGGAATTGTTTTTTTGATGATGATTGCTTTTCGATCGGTGAAACCTCTACTGTTAGCTTTGTTAGCAATTTGGGTTGGTTTTTTACTGGCATTTAACGTCTGTTTATTTTTGTACCCGAAAATCCATTTAATTACTCTGGTGTTGGGCGCTAGTTTAATTGGTATATGTGTCGATTATTGTTTTCACTATTTTGTTGAACATCAAAGCAGTTCATCTCACTGGGATGGCTGGCAAGGTTTGATGAATATTAAAAATGCCATTTTTATGGGATTAATCACTACCATATTGGGTTATTGCGGTTTTTTCCTATCGCCCTTTCCTGGTTTAGAGCAAATTGCCATTTTTGCATCTGTCGGATTGATAGGAGCTTATTTAACAGTGGTCTGTAGTTTTCCCTACTGGCTTAGAAAGCCCGCAGTAAAAAGACAATCATCCGATATTTTAATCATTCCTGTCGAATGGTTTTTATTGATTTGGCGAAAAATGAGTCGTCAGTATTTTTATACATTAATTATTGCTTTGTTTGTGGTCATCATGGCTGGTTTAACAATGATTCAGTTTGATGATGATGTTAGGTCATTAAAATTTACCCCAGGAGTTATGCATAATAATGATCAAATGATTCGTCGTATTACGGATGAATATGACATGAGTCGATTTATTCTGATTCAGGCAGAAACAGCCGAAGCAGTTTTGCAGAAAATGGAACGATTATCTGTTGTATTAAAAAAACTCAAACAAAATAAAACGATTACAAATTACCTGATTATTTCTGATTCGATACCTTCAATTAAACGTCAAAAAGAAAATGTACAGCGGTTGTTAAATCAATTAACTCAGCATAAAAAAGAATGGCAGGCATTTTTTTATCAACTGGGTTTGCCAGAATCAGTTTATTCATCAATGATAACCAAACTCAATCATGCAGATGAAAATCCTATCTTATTAAATGAGTCGATTAATAAAATCGGTTTGAATATGTTACAGAATTTATGGTTTGGGAAAACTGAGCATGGATATTTGTCGCTGGTATTACTAGGAAAAGTCAATAATGAAAGCGCCTTAGTCAATATTAATAGCCAGGATGTTTATTACGTCAACAAAGTGGAGCAAATTAATCAGATATTTAAGGAGTATCGACAACAGGCAATGATATTGGTGTCGTTGGCTTATGTTCTGATATTAATATTATTAATTATACGCTATCGATTATACTGTGCTCTGATGATTATGTTGCCACCCGTATTGGCTGCGCTAATTTCCATTGCAATTTTATCCATAACTGCCACACCTATTCATTTGATGCATATCTTATCTATATTATTGATTTTGGGTATCGGTATTGATTACACGATATTTCTAACCGAACAAAATGATAATGGTAAAAATACCATGTTGGCCATATTTCTTTCAGCAATGACTACAATGTTATCATTCAGCTTGTTGTACCTGAGTCAAAATCCAGCACTCAAAGCCATTGGCATTACAACTTTTTTGGGAATTATGTTGTCACTGATATTGGCTCCAATGGTGTTGGTTTTTCATCGTAAAAGTGCGGCCGAAATAAAATAGTTTGTTGATGTCCTATAAAATATAGGCGTGATGATTGAGTAATCATCCTTGTCAATTACAAGTTTTCAAATTGTAACGTTGTTATATTTAATTGATAGCCTCGTTCAAGGTGTTTAAATTCAATTTTACCTTGCCACGGAGAATCTTTTTGATAGTGAATGCTAACAACTTTTGTATTTCGATTAAAGATGGTTCGGTGATGTGATGGTTGTGATTTGTCTTGATAATTAAACCGATTGCCAGCAGATAATTTCGGCCAGTAGGTCATTTGAAAATCAGCCAAAATATAGTCTAATTTAAAGGGTATTGATTTCATTTGGGTTAAAAGACTGGTTTCATGCTGAAGCTCTTTTCCATCCCACGTCAGGCTAAACAATTTGATGCCCATCGGTGTCATACCAACGATGGTTAGCTTTTCTGGTGTGACTTCAACCTGGCTAATAAAGACATGGGATTCCTTTTGATAGATAGACTCAATTTGTTGGACCAATCTGATTGAAGAACCAAGTGAGTTAGGTGTTTGTAAGGTGAACCAGGTGTTTTTTGCAATCTCAACTGTTTTTTTTTGAGTTTTTATTAAGCCAGTACAGGCACTGAGTGAAACAATAGATATGAGTAAAAATATCCTGAGGTGGCACGCAATAATTAAACTCCCCATATTGCGCAGTAATTTTGTTCGTCTTTTTTGTTGAAAAAATAGGTGTGCAGTCATTTTACACAACTGTTTTTGTGGCATAAATGACGGACAAAAGAGTTTTATGCCCTTTAGGTGTAAGTGAGATGAGTCGTTTATTTATTGCAAGCTCCTTATGACATGGTCAATGATTGATGTGGCAAGTTCAACCTAACATTTTCCACATTGGACCTTTCACACCTTTTGCTCTGAGTTGACTGAAAATATTTGGATAATTCATTTTGATATTCAGACCAGGTATGACCCAATTTTGATTCTGTTTACTGACTTCTTTTAAGCGTTCCATTAAATATTCTTTGATGCTTTCTTCAATATAAAACATAGGTTCAACAGTGATTTCTTCTGCCTTTATCCAGCCTTGTTTGATTAATTTATTGGCAACAGGTGTGTTTGGATAAAGTCTGATACCGACTGAGGCAATGACTGCCGTTGGTTGAGTTGCAATGATGTTGCTGATTGTTTCTTCAGTTGATTCGACAGTTTCTCCTGGAGCACCAAAAATTAATGAATGGTTGAATTTGATTTTATGTTTCCTGCACATAGCAGAACATTCATTGATATCATCAATAGTGAAACCTTTCGCCATTGAACCTAAGCCGATGTCATTCATTGCATCGGTACCAAAATCAATGGCTTTGCATCCAGCTTCTTTATATAAAGTATAGAGTTCGTCAGGGCTTGATTGTCTTCTATAGGTTGGCGAAATTCTCGGAGTAAGATAAGCTGTCCAGCTTATCTTTAATTTTCTTTTGAGAATTTCTTTACAAATTGAAATGGAATGGGCTTCAGGATAATTAAACACATTATCGACAAAGAAAAAATAATCCACAGCATATTCTTTATTGCAATGCTCCATTTCATCAACAACGCTAACTGGATCACGTTGCCTGACTGCGACACCTTCCAGCAATGGATAAGTGCAATAAGTACACTTATAGCGACAACCTCTTTTGGTTTGGATGTTTAAGCTACCGCCTTCACGAAAATAAGTGCCAGTGTCTACCAAATCCCACGCTGGAATCATTTCATCCATATTGACTTCAGCAGAATTGGCTTTAATTAATTTTGTTTCTGGTGGTTTGCCTGCCTCAATTTGTTGTAGCAACCATTGCATTTCATTCTCACCTTCACCCGCTATGCCATAATCAATATCCAGCCGTTCGATTAATAGCTCTGGAAACAGTGAAAAACCAGACCCTCCCATAACAATGGTTGAATCAGCTTTGGTTGATCGACATAAATCAACAATTTTACTGGCATGGTCAACAAAAAACTGTGAATGAGGAAAAGCAGTATTGTCAATATTTCTCAATGATAATCCGATAACGTCAGGATTGAATGAGCGGATTTCCTCTTGCAATAGGTCCATAAAATCGGCTAAAAAATTAAGATCAAAAATCAGGCACTCATGACCTGCTTTTCTTAATGCGCCAGCGACATAAATGATGCCAATAGGTGGAACGGGGTCAGGCGATCTTAATTGGTTGGTATTGACCAGTAATATTTTCATAATAATAGATTTAACTTTAAATATTGTTGAATATTGGTAACTATTCAGAGGGTATCAAAATCTCTGAAAAAAACACGTAAAATCTCTGTAGCTGTTCAGGTTACCCCTATTTTTCTCCA
>JABHHM010000219.1 GCA_018671575.1 Methylococcales bacterium
AGACTTCTATGCAATCAGAGTCGTGACACCTAAGGTCAAAAAATTATTGATGCCCTCTGGGTGCTTGCTCAGAAAATTTTGTTAAAATAATTATGTTCATCTACTTATTTTAATGATTGGAATTAAGGAATGGTTACGAAACAACCCATTGACAGACAATTCATCAACAGCTTTAAAAATGACAAATATTAAAACTGCTTTTTACGACTCTAAATCTACAGAATAGTCATAAACGTCATCTTTAATCGTTTTTACGGTATATTCATCCAAAAACAATTCTGAAATGGCTTCTTCTTTATTGGTTTCCCATTCAAATAAATCAGGCTTACCCAACGCTATATGGTTCACCAGATGTTGTGAGTATTTCAACATGGAAATAAGAATACGAATTTCGGAAGAATCAATACCCCCACAATATAAAGTATGATGATGATAAATGGCTGAACGTAATGCAAAAGACAAATTAAACTGATCGGCAATCACATAACTGAATAAGGTATGCGTGGTTTTGAAAAATGTTTTTTCAAAATCAATGATATGTATTTTATTATTTTGTGCATCATCCGTGGCTGCAACATACATACTGTTTTGCAATGATAAAATTGCCACGCCAAAATTATGAAACAAACCCACCAAATAGGCATCTACAGGCCTCACATCTTCAACATAACTGGAGATAACTTTCATCGTATGAGAAACCAGTAATGCTTCTTCTTTGACCATTGTTAAGTTGAGATTTGTTTGACTCTTTGCTTCAATTTGTGAAATGAAATTTTCAAGAAAAATACCGCACAGTTCAATCACATGAATTTCTGCTAACGATTCTTTAATGACAGTATCTTCATCATATAAATGTGAACCTGGTCGGTCCATCACACCACCTAACGCTATCAATGGTTTTTTGTAGGAAGGCAGTTTATTAATGAGTATCGTCATTTTGGCGATACTGGGGGATTCAGTCATAATTTCCCCCATTAATTGTATTTCTTCAGTAGAGAAATTGAGCAAATCAATGGATTCCATCAGTTCATAAGCAGTTTCCAAGACTGCATTATCAGGAATCAATAAAAATTCTGGCTCACTTTCTTCCTCATCAACCACGTCTTGTTCAATGGGTTTGTCTTCAGGCTCAGATTCTACTGCCTTAAAATCAATTTTAACTTCTTCATCCTCACCCCAAATTAATGCACTGTCAACTTCGATATACTTGTTGGTCAGTGCCAATGCATGGCGGATTCGATAATTTTCCTGATGAGAAGGAGAAAACACCATGCCACCATGTGCATCTTTAATAATCACTATTTTAGGTTGAGTTGGTTTTTCACCACGATGGGTAACCAATCCCGTTTCACCACTGCCTAACATCACTAGACAACCAGGAGGGTACAAGCCCATCACACTCAGAAATGGTTTTGCCAGTGACATATCCAGCTTGGCTTTATGATTAACAAAAATTTCTCTGATCACTTTATCTGGCATACCACCGTCTCGATATCCTCTGGGGGAGACCATGGCATTATAAACATCGGCAATATAAAGAACTTTACTGCCCAATAAAATATCATTTTTCTCAAACTGATTGGGATAACCCTGACCATCCGTCTGTTCATGATGTTGTAGAACAATATTTAACCAATCATCATCATCCACGCCCGCACGCCGTAAAATCTCCACACATTGTTGAGGATGCTGCTGAATCGCCTGTCTTACCCCACCATCGACTTCACCTTCTTGATGAAACAATTTATTTTGCAACTCAATCATTGCCAAATTCATTGTTAATGAAGCACAAATTAATGTTAATCGCTGATTGGCATCCCAATTTAAATGAAGTGCTACAGCTTCACAGATAATGGCACTATCTACTGAATGAACCACCGAATATTCATAATCATCATCTTTAAAAAAGATGGTGCTCATGGCTGCATCTAAATCATCATCACAAGCTTGTTGCAATAATTTAGCCATGACCAGCGTTTCTTCTTTAACCGAAGACAGTTGGTCAGAAATGACGTGACTATAAATATCATGAAGCCCTTTCCTCACTTCATGAATGTTTTCTATCGTTGCATACGACATTAGAAATATTAATCCTAAAATTATTTGTAATAACCAATTATAAGTAGGTGACCATAATTATCTTAACAAAATTTTCGCTCAAGATTTTTTGACCTTTGGTGTTACGGCTCTGATTGCATAGAGATATATTCAGTCAGAGTAGTAGTGCCAAAGGGCAGAAAATATTGAGTAAAATGTTAATATAATTATGGTCACCTACTTCTTAGGTAACACGCAATAAATAAACTACCCATAT
>JABHHM010000294.1 GCA_018671575.1 Methylococcales bacterium
CGCAGGATTTTTGTTTGCCTTTGAGGCGCAAAAATAGGCGGACAAAAAAATTGCTATGCCCTTTGGGTACAAGCAAGTTGGATGTTTATTTATTGCGCATCCCCTAAGCCTGAACTCATTGTGCTGTTTTAAGAATAATGGTTTTATAATCAACAAAACATCATGCAGAATATCACGAATGTCATAACTATCAAGATTGAATTTTATTGCTTGAAAAGTTGACAATCCACTGCGCTATCAATTGATCATCAATGGGTTGATTTAATGACTCGATACCTTTTTTAATATCTCGCTCACCAATTAACTTAAGCCTTGATAACATTCGACTTTGACTGTATTTTTTGGAAAATTCAGGATGCCCTTGCAGACATAAAATCTGGTTATTTATCTGATACATAGCATGAAGACAAAAGTCATTACTGGCAATCAACTCGGCATTATCAGGCAACTGAGTCACTTGATCCTGATGACTAACAATGATTGAGAATGTATCAGAAACAGGCAACATCCAAGGTTTTTTGAGGATAACTTGACTTTTTGCAACACCAACCCCCCATCCTTTACTACTTTTTTGTGTTTTACCACCCAACAGTTCGGCTATCAATTGATGACCAAAACAAATGCCGATGATTATTTTTTTAGATTCAATAACCTCATATAAAAACTGCTTTAATTGCTTAATCCAAGCCCTTTCTTCGTAAACACTCGATTTACTGCCTGTTATTAAATAGACATCAAAATCATCAATCAATACTGGATAACAAGTATTCACAACATCAAAAACACCAAACTCAATATTTTTATTATGGTCTTGTAGCAATGCTTTAAACATTTTCCCATAACTACCGAATTCAAGCTGTAATTCTTGAGTTAAAACATCGGTTTCTAAAATAGCCATTTTCATGAGTTAAAATTTACCCGTTAATGCCAATTTCATACCCTTGGCTTTTGCCCTAGTCTCTTCCACTTCTTTAGCTTCAATTGAATCAGCAACAATGCCTGCACCTGCACGAAAAGAAAGCAAACCATCATTAAAAACCTCAATACTTCTGATTAGAATATTAGAATCCATTTTACCGTCTCTACTCAAGTAACCCATAGAACCCGTATAAGCACCTCTACGCATACCTTCTAGTTCAGTTATGATTTGCATACACCTAACTTTAGGACATCCTGTAATTGTTCCTCCAGGAAATATTGCTTTGATAATGTCACCAGGTAAAAACGAAGCATCTAACTGCCCAACGATATTTGAAACGATATGATGTACGTGCTGGTAATTTTCCACAACCATCATTTCATTAACATTGATTGAACCTGGCACACAAATACGCCCCAAATCATTTCTTTCAAGATCTATCAACATAATATGTTCCGCCCGTTCTTTAGGATGGCGAATTAATTCATCTGTTGTTGCATTATCATTACTGGTTTGATGATTCCTAGGTCTTGTTCCCGCAATGGGACGAGTTGAGACAATATTGCCATCCAATTTCACCAATCTTTCAGGTGAAGAACTAATAACACTATAACCTTTATAACTCATCAGCCCAGAAAAAGGAGCTGGATTGGCTTGCTTAAGTTGATGATAAAGCTGGCTTGCAGTAACGTTTGCTTTCAATTTACCTTGCCATTGACGAGACATATTGACTTGAAATACATCACCATCATAGATGTATTGTTTTATTTTTTTAACGGCATTAATAAATTTTTCAGGATCTTCTTCACGTAATGGTTTTTCAAGTAAGTATTTCGGATTAAAATCAAGCAAGTTAAATTGATTTAATTTACTTTCTATTTCATCAATTAAATGCTCATAACCTTTTTCTGCAATGATGAGTAATTGATTATTTTCATGATCCCAGATTAGCGCAGAATGAATTCTCATTGCCAATGCAATGGGTTGCTCTGAGTTAGTTTTAGGTAATAATTTTAATTTTTCTTCGACATGGAGTGACAAATCATAACTGCAATAAATAAACCATCCTCCGATAAAAGGGTAAGGAGTAGAGTCTATAACTTGTTCTTTTTTATACCAAAGATTAATGGACTCAAAAAAATCAGGAGATTCATTGATTGTGTTTTTTAAAATATCATCCGCGGTTAGCTCAATAACGTCACTTGGAAAGGCAAAAACAATATCCCAGTTTCGTTGATTTGATTGCAACACAACGCTTTCTAATATGGCTGGAAATTGCTGGGGAAAAGATTGATGCAATGATGCAAAACAAGGTTTTTTACAATCAAGCTTTTTTATAATGATTGAATCGATATTGATGATATTTTTTGAATTGAACAATTTGTAGATAAGACGATTATACTTTCTTAAAAACTAATGTTCCATTGGTTCCACCAAAGCCGAATGAATTTGACATAACCACATTAATGGAAGAATTCCTAGTTCCATCTGAAACATAATCCAAGTCACATTCAGGATCTGGATTGTCAATATTGATTGTTTGAGGGATCACCTGATTTTGTAGTGCTAAAACAGAGAAAATAGCCTCTATTCCACCTGCAGCTCCTACCATGTGCCCTGTCATTGACTTGGTCGAGCTAATTGCCAGTTTTTGAGCATGATCATCAAAACAGCCTTTGATGGCTCGGGTTTCTGCAATATCTCCCGCAGGTGTTGATGTACCGTGAGCATTGATGTAGTCAACATCAGATGGATTGATTTCAGCATTTTTTAAAGCGATTTGCATACAGCGCTTGGCACCCTCTCCATCTGCTGGAGGTGATGTCATGTGATAAGCATCGCCACTCATACCAAAACCAATCAATTCGGCATATATTTTAGCTCCACGCTGCTTGGCATGTTCATATTCTTCCAATACAACAATTCCAGCACCATCACTCAATACAAAACCATCACGATCTTTATCCCAAGGACGACTGGCTCCTTGAGGATCATCATTTCTTTTGGATAATGCCTTGGCAGAAGAGAATCCTCCGAGACCTGTCGGTGTGGTACACATTTCTGAACCACCTGCAATCATGACATCTGCATCGCCATATTCAATGACTCGAAAGGCTTCACCAATATTATGGGTCCCCGTAGTACAGGCTGTTACAATTGAAAAATTAGGTCCTTTCAAACCATATTTAACCGACAAATTACCTGCAATCATATTAATAATATTGCTTGGAACAAAAAATGGCGATATTCGTCTTGGGCCAGACTTTAGGTATGAACCATAACCATTTTCAATCCCTTGTATACCACCAATACCAGAACCTATAGCAACACCAATTCTCTCAGCATTTTTTTCAGTTACTTCAAGACCTGAGTCAAGAAATGCTTCAATTGAGGCCGCCATTCCATAATGGATGAATACCCCCATTTTTTTTGCATCTTTTTTTGTGCAATAATTTTCTACATCAAAGCCGACTATAGAGCCACCAAAACGTGTACCATATTTTGAAACATCAAAGCTGGTTATTGGGCGAACTCCACTCACGCCATTTAAAATATTACTCCAAGTATCGGGCACATTTAAACCGACAGGAGTAATAGCACCTAACCCAGTGATGACTACACGTTTTTTAGCCAAGGTATCGCCTCAGATTTTAAGAAAAATAGGAATTGATAAAAAGCAGGTGTGATATTTTTCACCCACTTTTTTATCTCTGCAATAACTTAATCGCCGTGGGCGTTAATATAGTCTATTGCTTGTTGAACTGTGGTGATTTTTTCTGCTTCATCATCTGGAATTTCACATTCAAATTCTTCTTCCAGAGCCATAACCAATTCTACCGTGTCCAATGAATCAGCACCTAAATCATCAACAAAAGAAGCTTCGATGGTTACTTCTTCAGGTTTTACACTTAATTGCTCTACAACAATTTCTTTAACACGACTTTCTACATCACTCATGGTTATATTTTCCTTAAATTATTTAATAATACGACAGTCCGATGTTCTGCCAGCTATTCTAATTTTACATGTTAGATTTTACAATAATAAATTTAATATTATTTTATTTAAATTATATTTAATGATTCTTATCACAAAATAATCTGTTGCGAAATTCGCCAAATGCTTTAAAGCTGAATTAAGTAGGTGAACATAATTATCTTAATTTAATTTTCGCTCAATATTTTTTGACCTTTGGTGTTACTGCTCTGATTGCATAGAGATCTATTCGGTCAGAGTAGTAGTACCAAAGGGCAGAAAATATTGAGTGAAAATGTTAATATAATTATGGTCACCTACTTAAGTGGCTTGTCCGCTTCAATGATAACTTATGCCCTTGCGGTATAAAACAGCAATTTATTTAACATTAGTTCAGTTTACAAAAAAACACTATTATAATTTATAAATATATCAAATAGTTTTAATTTAATGACAAATTCAGCAAGTTTAGTTCATATACATGCCGCCATTAACATGAATGGTTTCACCCGTAATATAGCCTGCTCCATCTGACGCTAAAAAAGCACAAACTTTTGCAATTTCATTTGCTTCACCAAATCTTGCTAATGGGATATTTTCCTGCATCATACTCCGTTGATCTTCTGTCAATGCTTTTGTCATATCTGTTTCTATAAAACCTGGAGCAACAACGTTAACGGTAATTCCTCTGGAACCCACTTCTCTTGCCAATGATTTGCTGAACCCAAGCAATCCCGCCTTAGCAGCTGCATAATTAGCTTGACCAGGATTACCCATACTACCTACCACAGATGCAATACTGATAATTCGTCCTTTTCTGGCTTTCATCATGCCTCTTAGACAGGCTTTAGATAAACGGAATATTGCATTCAAATTGGTATTAATGACATCATCCCACTCATCATCTTTCATTCTCATCAAAAGATTATCACGAGTAATACCTGCGTTATTAACCAGTATTCCTGGCAATGCAAATTCTTTTTTCATGTCAGATATCAAATCAACAACACCTTGATTATCGGTGACATTTAATTTTTTCCCAACACCCTTGATATCATTTTCTTTCATCCAAGCTGATATTTTTTCTGCGCCATTATCAGTGGTGGCCGTTCCTACAATGGTTGCACCCTGTTTTCCAAGTTCCAATGCAATTGCTTGCCCAATACCACGACTGCTTCCTGTAACTAGGGCGACTTCATTCTCAAGTGACATATCATTCCTCATTTTTATTATATTGGCTCAGATTAAAATTTTGCTAAAACAGAACCCCAGGTAAAACCGCCACCAAATGCTTCCATTAATATTGTTTCACCACGCTTTATTCTGCCATCTCTTACAGCAACATCAAGTGCTAACGGCACTGATGCGGCAGACGTATTACCATGAAACGGCACAGTAACAACAACATTTTCCATTGGCATTTTAAGTTTTTTTGCGGTTGCCTGTATGATTCTAATATTTGCCTGGTGAGGGATTAACCAATCAATATCCTGTTTTTTTAAATTATTGGCTTCCAATGTTTCATCAACGATTCTGCCCAATGTTTTTACTGCAATTTTGAAGACCTCATTACCTTTCATTTGTATGAAAGCCTTGCCCTCTTTGAGAAAATCATATTTATTTGATACGCCAGCAGGAATCGTCAACAAACTTTCATACTCTCCATCAGCATGAATATGCGTTGATAGAATACCCGTCTCATTATCTGCTTTAACAATAACCGCTCCTGCACCATCTCCAAATAACACGCAGGTATCACGATCACTCCAGTCCAATACTCTGGACAAGGTTTCAGCACCAACAACCAATGCACACTTTGATGAGCCAGATTTTATAAATTTATCGGCAATGGTTAAGGCATAAACAAATCCAGTACA
>JABHHM010000257.1 GCA_018671575.1 Methylococcales bacterium
TGTAAAAATAAAAGAATGGGGATAATAACAATGGCCGTTGATAAGATGTCTGCCATGGTATGGTAGTTTTGAATCATCATTAAAATTGCATAACAGACCATTGAAATAACAGAGAGTAATAATGATATTTTTCCTTTAAAGCTTAAAAATATCACAAAAACCAAAGACAAAGCGGTGTGCGTGCTGTAATCAAGTCCTATTTTTGACCAGATTTGAAGTTGGCTGTCAATCAACATAATAAAAAAAATAACCACAACAGACAGTATTATTGATCTTATTTGTTGGTGATTGGGTTTAAATCCTAGAGCAGATATTTCTTTAATAAGAATGACGCAAGAAGTGAGAAAAAGTATTGGAATATAAGTGTCGGCAATAAACCCCAATTGTTGGTAAGTAATATTCATATTTTTGTATATTTAATAAATTTGAGCAATATTAATTTATTTTCTGAAATTTTTTTATGCCTTCTTCTAAAAAGATTATGAACAGGTTCTTTAAAGAGAGAGAATGTTGTGACAGATTTGAAAATTAGCAATGAAATTAAAAGTTGGGAAGAATATTTAAAGTCATGTATCAAAGCCTGACCCCCTTTTGACCCCCTTTGTCTACTTTTGATCCCTTTATTTATTTTATTGTAAAGTTGAAAAAATCAACTACTATTTATCAAGTAAACTAAAAAAATATTGACACATGATTCAGGTATTACAATAATGTTGCACAGCACAGCACAGCACAGCACAGCACAGCACAGCACAGCACAGCACAGCCTTATACCATCTGCTAATAAAAATTCTATCTATTTGATCAAATCCATATTTATCAGAAAAGCCATTTTCAGGCTTATATTTCTGAGGAATATTTCTGCGTCATTTCTTTGTTATTTCATCAATTATTGCTTGATACAATATTTCAATATTGGCTGGGTGTTGATGTCTGCAAATATGAATAAGGAAAAAATAATATAAAATAAATTTCAGTAATATTAAGGGACGAGCACGAAATAATTTCCCGTTCTTGCTTCTATCTTCATGTCATCTTTAAACGATCTTCAATCACAAAATCTTGGTGTAGAACGACTACACCGTCAATTTTGCTCAATCAGATCGTTTAAATCTAACATAAAGCTAAAACCAAGAACGGGAAGTTATTTCGTGCTCGTCCCTAACTGTTTTTTATTGATTATTTCAATGTCAGTTCAGGCAAGGATACTCTGATTTATTATTCGGGTTTTGCCAATGTTGGAGATTTATCAACTCCCTAATTTTAATGAAATATATAAAATAAATCGCTTGCGATTCATTAAGAACTTTAGTTCTGCCACAACCTATGCGCTTTTAGTGCATAGGTGGTTGAGTTTATGTATAAGAAAACATTGCTATTGATAATTTTAGCTTGCACAACATAATTGACATAAAAAAATTTTATAACGGGGCGTTTTTAATTGAAAGTCTATTGGAGCATAAATAATGCTAAATTATTTGACTAAACTTTTGTTTTTAACTTTCATATTTGGATTAACTGGATGCGGTGGAGGTGGAGGAAGTTCAGACGATTCTGGAACAACTGGAACAACTGGAACAACTGGAAATATTCCGAGCGACCTTCAAGGGCAATGGATGTTAGTACATAATGGTGAAAAAACCTTTCTTGGCCCTAATACTCAAAAATCCATTACGGTTATTGATGATAATTTAATACAAGACAATGATAGTACCTCTAATCCTTATTTGGTGAGAGCTGGAATTAATGAGGTAACAACCAGTGGACAAGCTAATAGTGATTCGGTCTCCAAGAGTATGAAAGCATTTTCAGGTGTCGGTGGTATAGATATTATTTTAAAAAATATTAATGATAGTTCGGTTAGTATTCAAACCAGTACCCAAAGCTCAGGAAAATTTTCCCTGAAAGCTCCATCAGGAAGCTATACATTAACAGCTACCGATGCAAATACTAATGCGGTAACTACAAATGTCACTATTCAAAATAAAGCCATTGATTTGGGTGAGTTTACAGTGGTTAATAAATCGGTTATTGCACATAATTTTAAGTCAACCATTCTGAACAACGAACCACAATATTTTGGAACGTTGGATGGGCAAACTGAAAAAACCTATTCTAAAACGCTACAAATTACCAATATTGGTAGTCAGGCCGTTTCAGGTGTTACTTTTAGTTTAACTATGAGTAACAGTGCCGTTAGAAATTTTACATTTAGTAGTAAAATTATAGGAATGGAGCCAGGAGCCAGTGTCAGTATTCCAGTTACCTTTAGCTTTAAAAGACCTGATGTTGATACAGAGATCCCTCTCAATGTAACTATTAAAGATAGATTTAATAATGAATGGACTGACCATACTTCATTGAAACTGATGTCAAAAAATGAAAGTGTCGAAATTAATGTACAAGTTACAGGGGCGACAGGTCATATTATTACTCAAGGAAGAACGCCACAGACGTTACCTGCGATTATTCCTTATAAAGCTGGTAATGAGTATGAAATTGTTTTGTCTGCATTAACGTCTAATAATGAGTCGGCTTATAGTCTTGGTGTTGGAGTGGCTCCAGGAAGTACATCTGGTTTTAATGAACCAAATAAATTTGAACCTGATGATAGTACAGTGCAAGCCAATGAAATTGGGTTGTATGAAACAAAGACATCATTTTTGTTTGGGGGAGATATTGATTTTTATAAGTTGAAATTTAAGAGTGAGGAGACTCCGTTTGATCCGAAATTAATTTCAACATTAAGCTCTAATGCTTTTGGCGGTTTATTTATTAAAGATAATATTGCTTATATAGCAGGTTTCCAATCTGGTTTTTTTATTATAGATATTACTAATCCGTTATCTCCAATTATAGTTGGTTCTGTGGATACTCCAGGCAATGCTCTCGATGTTTTTGTTATAGGGAATACTGCTTATGTTGCTGATAGTTCATCGGGCCTTCAAGTTATCGATATATCTAATATTGGATCACCAATTATTGTTGGCTCAATCAAGACACCACATAACGCCAAAAAAGTTTTTGTTCTCGGAAATCATGCTTACGTTGCTGATGGAAATAATAAATCTACCAATGATACAGATGGAGGATTGTATATTATTGATATATCTGTACCTAATAGCCCTGCTATTATTGGTTCATTGGATTTATCTGTAAGTACCCATAGCGTACATGTTATTGCTAATATAGCTTATATAACAAGTTCTTCAACTACTTCAGAAAATGATTTGGATTTAAAGCTTATTGACATATCTACTCCTAACTCACCATCAGTAATTAGCTCTATAAATATTCCAGGTTCTGCTTCTAATGCATTTATAAGTGGAAATTTTGCATATGTTGTAAGTAACTCTGGTTTTTACATTGTTGATATTTCTACACCATCATCCCCAAAAATAGTTGGTGATATAAATGGTGAATCAACAGGTATATATGGAATATTTGTTAGTAACAATTTTGCTTATGTTTCGAAAATAGATGATGGAAATGCTTCTACAATAAATGATGGATATATAAAGTATCACATTATTAATGTGAAAAACCCTACATCTCCAGTTATTGTAAATACAATAGATTTTACAGGTCAACTAAATAATATTTTTGTTGTAGATAATTATGTTTATGTAGTTAGCACTACTGGATTACATGTTTTTCAATTAAAATAATCCTAATAATAAAAAATAAAGAGATCACTAAATGAAAAAACTAACAACCACACTATTATTACTAATCATCTCTCAATCAACCGCCTTCGCAAAAGGCATTGATTATTCACGCTTCTTCATCGATTTTAATATCGACAACGGAAAAATAAACCCCTCTGCATTCCTCCCCTATTATTGGAATGACAATATTTTCAGTGGTATCGGTATTCATACCAGTACCACTCAGGACAACGGAACTGTGAGTGGTTTTAGTGACAGTCGTATTGGAAGTAGTGTCCAAGATAATCGTTTGAAATTAAATCTGCTTAGTTACGAGATGCCATCGGGGAATATTAAGTACAATGTAGGTGGAGATATAGAACAAATAGATATCGATAAGCTTGAATTTGGTTTTCTACAAATGCCTACTAATTTAGGCGGCGATCTTGTTGCATTTGATAATCAAATCAATATAAAAGTTTTACGTCCAACGATTCATGGTGATATAACATGGAATCCAGCAGGAGGTGCATTTTCTATTAGAACAGGTGCTAATCTCTATCCTATCAGTAGTCTGACGGTTGACCAAGAAACACGTTTCAAACCAATTATTTCATCAACAGGGACTAGCAGTGGTTCTAAAGATCAGGATTTATCCTATAGTCTGAATTTAGAAATGATTTATAAAACGACCACTTGGGCTGATTTTTTAGTAACTGCTGATTATGAATTTTTACCATTGAAATATGATTTAGCTGTATTAAGTGTTGTCAATAATCAATTTGTATTTACCAGCTCATCAATTGATACCGAAGATACAACTTTGCGTTATTCCTTTCGCATTGTTCTTAAAAAGTTAATGGATAATCTTAGACCTGTTATTGGCTATAATTTTGAAAAAGTAAAATCAAAAGACAAAACCTCTGGATCATCTTCTAGTAAAAATAATAATTTTCTAGTCATTGGTATTGAAAATAGATTTTGATAAGACAAAAAACAATAAAAAATTATGTTTTACAAATATTTCCTAATATTACTTACTTTATTAACCACTGGTTGTGCTTCAACGACTGAGGTTAATAATTTTAACCAATATCAATCAATATCCCTTCAAAAAACGCAATTCATGCCAACACTAAACGATCTCAGTGATGAGGGCTATGACATTGCTGTTGCTGTTGATAACAGTAAAATAAAATTGGCCAAAAAAGCTAATTTAGCTAATTTCTTATCGAATACTTTGGAAAATCTGATTGAACAAACAGGCAATGTGAATATTGTCAGTCGAGAAAAATCAGGTAAGTTGTTGCATGAAGTATTGATCGCCGAAGATAAATTTATCAATGGTTGGGAAGGTGAGCAATTTGCCAGTTATTTTCTATTCGGTAAAATAACACAAGCCACTTTCAATCGTAAATTTCAAGCAGGTTTTTATAGTAAGCGTTCAGGCGTTGATGCCAACCAACATTACTATCCTCCCCGATGTATTATGACTGCTTTTGTTAGCGGTACTTTGAAAATATACAAAATGCCATCAATGAAAGTGCTTAAAACCATTCAGTTTGATGATAATCAACAAGCTGGAGAAGAAGTTAAAAATAAAGATGATTGCAAGAATGTGCCTGACAAAAACCATCTACTAGTTGATGCAACAATGGATGCTATTTGGGCAAATCGATCCAAATTATTTAATTATTTTGCCATTAAAGGCTACATCATGAGTGCTAAGAAAAACGGTGGTGACATGATTGTAGAAACAACATTAAAACCTAATTCAGCCAAATCAGGCGATAAGGTTTTTATCTATCACACAAAACTACTTAATAATCCATTAACCAATATGGATGAACAAATTGAAGAAAAGTATGCAGAAGGGATTGTCACCAATTTAAGTAATTCAAAACGTACTTGGATTAGGGTTAATGAATCGACGGCATCTATTATGATTGGTGATGTTATCAAGCCATATTATGAATTGAATACAATGGATTATTTTAAGAATATGGGGAAGAAGATCAATCGGTTGAATGTGCGGTGAAATAAAATAAGCCCGCATAGGTTGGGCTGACGCTAGGAAACCCAACATTATTTTGGTTATTTGTTTGGACGTTCCTAACGTCAGCATAATCTACTGTCCAATTAAATAACCCCGAAATGAGGCAAGCCATGAGCGTATCATTAATTTGGCAAATGAAGAAAATAAACGGGGATTAATTGAACAAGAGAGATTGAAAGTTTTATTAAAAAATACAGGGATTGATCCAGACGCTAATATTGACAAACCAAATGAATAAAACCGTTACATATATTTTACATGCAACAATGTCAGTTGAGAATATTCACGAATTGAAAAGGTGATAAAAAAATAGGAAATTTCTTTAAGAATTAGTGTGTTTAGGATATTTTAGCCAATTTTAAGTTTAAAGTTCAGATTTAACGCTATCATAGCGGAAAATTATGTTTGTTTTTCTGGATTAATTCCTGCTTTTTGCAATAGAGCCATTAGGCGCTGTTGTTCTGCTAATGCTTTTTCCTTCTGTTGCTTTTCCTCATTAGCAAGACGAATGGCATTTTCTTTTTGGAGTGTTTCCTTATTAGCAAATTTTAGGGCTTCTTCTGTTTTACATTCAGCTTTTTCTGTTTTACGTTCAGCTTCTTTTGTTTTACGTTCAGCTTTTTCTGTTTTACGTTCAGCATCTTCTGTTTTACGTTCAGCATCTTCCTTTTTCAATTCCGCTTCTTTCCTTTTGCATTCCATTTCTTCAAGCAATTGTTTTTTTGTGGCATCATCGGCTAAGGCAATTTTTCTTGACTGATAGAGGTGGTATTCATTTTCTTTTTCTGAAAACATCGATAAAACTTGCATAGCTTGCCTCATTTCGGGTGTGTTGAGTTGGTTGGGTAACTGATCCCAGTTTTTTGCATCATGAAAGAAGCAAAGCCATTGGTCTTCAGCGGTTGAATTTCTTGTTTTTTTCTCCCATTTGGGTAATTCCAGTAGATGAATGGCGCATTGGTCAGTGAGTTGTATCGCATTAATTGGATCATACATTTGAAAATGATGATGAAAAGCAGGTGAATCTTTGAGCAAGATTTCACCCAACAACCAGATGGAGATGACGGGTTGCAAAGTATTAAATTTTTTCCCACTCGACAGTTGTGACTGATAAATTTGACTCCAAGTGTAAAGTATTCTCGAAGGTAAATAAGGAAAAACGGCGAGCTGAACTTCAATCTGGTAACTTGTTCCGAGTTTATCATTCGCTTTAATATCAACAATGGTGAGTTTGTCTGTTAAAAACTCTTTTTCATTGTAGGGGTTTTGGATTTCCAGATGCTCAATAGGAATGTTAGGTTGAAGAATGGCATTGAGAAAATTTAAAGTTAAATTAATATTTTCTGGTGATCCTAATAGTGCTTTGAAAACACAATCTACCATGGGGTCAATTGAGTGTTTTAATGGAGTCATAACTGTTGAATTTTTAATGGCTAAGTATTGATTTAATTTTAGCATAGATAAATTTAAAAGTATAAAATTGAAATCTCATGTGTGTCAAGACCCGCACGATTATATGGGCTTAAATAATACTCATATACATTTGATACTTTGTGGTTCTGTTTTATCAATGATGCACTCAGAGGTTTTGGCTTATAATGCTCCTCTGTATGGTCGACGAATGTCACAATTTCACATCAAAGCCATCAAATTTAACCATATTCTGGAATTTTTACCGCAACTGAATAAATTAGAATTGATGCAGTATTATATCAAGGAGTCTATCATGCCAATAGGTACAGTGTTTGTAAATAATCGCACTCAAGCTGTTCGGCTTCCAGCAGAAACTCGTTTTCCAATGGATGTAAAAAAAGTAAATGTTCGTGTTATTGGTAAAGAACGAATATTAATGCCTGTTGAAAGTACCTGGGATAGTTTTTTTCTATCTGATGAGAGTGTTTCAGATGATTTTATGAATGAACGTGCTTCCCAGGAGCAAGCCAAAAGAGAACCGTTTTAATGCTTAGTTTAAGAGCAGAAAACTGGGTTGTTTAATTTTAATAATGTTTTTTAAAAGATTCATTCATAGCCTTTGAAACTGGTCTACTTATAACCCATCAAAAATGTTGTCATCCCCCTCAATTTTCTCCAATTTCAACTATTCTTAGTCATACAACTATAAACTTCTCTTTTAGAGCCACTAGGGTATGACAGTCAAAAAAAATAGTCGGGGAAAGACTCCAGAACAACCTCAATATCAAGCAGAATCATTGGTGCATTTACTGCGTCGTCGGGCGCAACAGCAAGCGGATGATTTGGCGTATTTATTTCTTCACAATGGTGAGGAAGAAAGTCAGCGATACAGTTATGCCGAATTAGATGCATTGTGTCGACGTTCAGCTGTGCGATTGAAGCAATTAGGCAAGACGGGTGATCGTGTTTTATTGTTGTTCCCACAAAGTTTGGATTATGTGGTGGCATTTTATAGTTGTCTTTATGCGGGTATGATTGCAGTGCCTGCCTATCCCCCTCGTTCCTCACGAAATTTACCCAGAATTCAAGGCATTGCAGAAGATTCAGATGCCAGTATTGTGTTAACCACTGAAAAAATACTGGGTCAATTGGGTGATACCATTGAACAAATCCCAGCGTTAAAAGATCGTCATTGGATTGCCTTGTCACAAGTCGAGACAGGATTGGAAAATCAATGGGAAATACCTGAAATTGTCTGGGATGATGTGGCATTTTTGCAATATACCTCAGGCTCAACTTCTGCACCTAAAGGTGTCATGGTAACGCATGGCAATCTGTTGAGTAATGAAAAATGGATTCGCATGGCTGCAGGTAATCATGAAAAAACGGTGACAGTGAGTTGGTTGCCACTGTTTCATGATTTGGGTTTAATTGGCATGATGATTCATTCCATGTATCTCGGTGGAAAATGTATTTTAATGTCACCGATGGCATTTATTCAAAAACCTGTGCGTTGGCTCAATGCATTATCCAAATACCAAGGAAATTATACGGCGGCACCAAACTTTGCTTATGACTTATGTGCTCGCAAAGTCACGCAAGAACAAAAGCAGGCGTTGGACTTAAGTCACTGGAAAGTGGCGATGAATGCCGCTGAACCAGTCAATGCAGAAACGTTGGAATTATTTGCCGAGGCTTTTAAACCATGTGGTTATCAACCTGAAGTGATGTGTCCGTGGTATGGTTTGGCAGAAGGCACGTTGATTGTGTCTGCGGGAAGTCCAAATGATCTGCCCATTATTAAAACGGTTGATTCTGTTGCATTAGAACTCAGGCAATTTATTGAAGTCGAATCCATTCATCAACAAGCTCGTCAAGTCGTGGCTTGTGGCGTGGTCGGTGTGGATGATGAAATGGTGATTGTTGATCCTGACAGTTTGACTTTAAGTCCAGCAGGTCATATCGGTGAAGTTTGGGTGAAAGGCCCTAGTGTCGCTGTAGGCTATTGGAATCGACCTGAAGCAACCATTGAAAGTTTACAGGCAAAATTAGACGGAAAAGGGGATTATTTAAGAACTGGCGACTTAGGTTTTATCATAGATGATGACTTGTACGTCTCAGGTCGTATTAAAGACTTGGTGATTATTCGAGGACAAAATTTTTACCCTCAAGATATCGAATGGTCTGTTGAACGCACTCATCCTGCCTTTAGAATTGCTGGAAATGCGGCATTTACCATTGTTAAAAATGATGAAGAACAATTGATAATTGTGCAGGAAATTGAACGTCTAGGGTTGAAAAAACTCAATGTGGATGAGGCATTTCATGCAATCAACAGAATAGTATTGGAGCAACATGGAATTCCAGTACATTCCATTATTCTAATTCGCCCCATGACCATTCCCAAAACCAGTAGTGGAAAAATACAACGTCATGCCTGCAAAATCGCCTATCGAGAAAATACATTTACCGAAGTTGCCAGATGGCAAGCACCCATTGAAGAAGATTCAAACAATAATTCTGATAACATTCAAGATTGGTTGATACATCGTTTTTGCTATTATGCCAAACTTGATGAAGAAATGATTGATATTGAACAGGATGTGATTCATCATATTTTAGACTCGATGTCTGCCATGTCATTGGTTGATGATATTGAATCAAAATTGAACCAACAACAATCCCTCAATATATTATGGGATTATGAAACCATTGCCAGTTTGTCGATTTATTTGCAAGAACAAGACAATAATGCTGAGCACGTTTCTAGCAAACTGATCTATCCCGTCTTAAATAAAGACAGTAAAAACCAATTTGAATCATTTCCCTTAAATGATATACAGCAAGCCTACTGGTTTGGTCGTCAAAGTCATTTTGAATTGGGTAATGTGGCTTGTCATTTGTATTTTGAAATGCAATGCCAAGAATTGGATGTCAAGCAATTTCAGATAGCATTAAACCAAGTGATTCAACGTCATGCCATGTTACGTTGTGTGATTCAAGTGGATGGCAGTCAACGAATTCTTCAACAAGTCGATAACTACGAAATTCCAATAATCCATGTTGAAAATCAGGTTCAACATATTATAGATAACAGCCTTCAAGAACAAAGAAATCGATTGTCTGCACAAGTGAGAAATACCGAGCAATGGCCATTATTTGATGTGGTGATTCATCAGTTGCCAGAGTCATTCAAGATTCATTTCAGTTTTGATTTATTAATAGCGGACTTATGGAGTATTCAGCGTTTTTTTGATGAATGGAAAACGTTGTATCAAAATACCGATACCACATTGCCTGAAATTGATTTAAGTTTCAGAGATTATGTATTGACCGAGTCTCAATTTAAACAAACTGAGCTTTTTGACAAAGCATGGAATTATTGGCAGCAAAAAATCATTGATTTACCTGCCGCTCCTGATTTACCGTTATTGCAAGATCCTGCCAAAATTCATCAGCCCATTTTTAAACGACACCAAATGGTGATTGTCAAAAAAACTTGGCAGGAATTAAAACAATTGGCACAAGTGGCTGATTTGACCGAATCTATGTTGATTTGTGCGATCTTTAGTGAAATTTTATCCTGCTGGAGTCGATCCAATCAATTCACTCTTAATGTAACTTTATTTAACCGTTTGCCTGTTCATCCACAAGTCAACGATTTAATCGGTGATTTTACCACACTGGAACTACTCGGGGTGAGTCAGAATTATTCCATCAGTTTCATCGAACGTGCTAGAGCGTTACAACGTCAATTACTGGATGATTTGCAATATCGTCATGTCAACGGTTTACACGTTTTAAAAGAATGGAGCAAAATACACTCAAAAAATGCAACCATGCCCGTGGTTTTTACCAGTGCATTACCGATTCAGGATGCCCAGCAATCTGAAATATTTCCAACAGATTGGTTAGGTGAACGTGTCTATAGCGTGTCACAAACACCGCAAGTTTGGTTAGATCATCAAGTATATGAAGAGCAAGGTGACTTGCATCTAAGCTGGGATGTGGTTGAGTCACTGTTTCCTGAGCAAATGATTGAAACAATGTTTGAGGCCTATCAATCATTGTTGACCGAATTAGCGAATGATGGTGATCTGTGGTATCAAACTCAATTGCCGATCATTCCAGCGTTTCAACAAATTGTTATTGATGCCAGTAATGATGTTCATCAAGCAGTGCCAACGGGTTTATTACAAAGTGCCTTTTTTCAATATGCCAACTGCACACCCAATAGTATTGCAATTATTCAGAAAAATCTCCGTTTGAGTTATGCCGGTATTGCAGACATCAGTCATAAAATTGCCAATTTATTACAACAAACAATTGTTAGTGATGAAAAAGATAGCTATGTTTCCCGAGTAGCCATTGTTATGGAAAAAGGTTGGGAGCAATCTGTCGCTTGTTTGGGTATTTTACAGGCTGGCTGTGCTTATGTTCCTGTTGATCCAAGTTTGCCAGCAGAACGGCTGAATTTTATTCTGCAAAATATTGATTGCCAAATTGTTTTAACTCAAAAACAAGTCAATGAAAAAATTGACTGGCCTGACTTTGTGACGGTTTTCAACGCAGTAGAAGATTGTGCTGACTATTCGAGCAAACCTATTGATTGCCATGGTCAACCTGATGACTTGGCTTATATTATTTTTACCTCGGGTTCTACAGGTCAACCCAAAGGCGTGATGATTGACCATCGGGGAGCATTGAATACCATTGTTGATATCAATCAACGTTGTCAAGTTAACCAACACGATAAGCTGCTGGCCTTATCGAATCTTAATTTTGATTTATCCGTCTATGATGTTTTTGGTGCTTTTAATGCTGGGGCAACGTTGGTTATTCCTGATGCGTCGTTAGAGCGTGATCCAAATCACTGGATAGAACTGATTGCCAGACATCAAGTGAGTATCTGGAATAGTGTTCCTGCATTGATGGGAATGCTGATAGAAAGTATTGAAGATGATGTATTGGTTGATGGAGGTCAAATACCAGAGAATCATCCATTACAAATTGTATCTTTACGATGGGTTCTAATGAGCGGTGATTGGATTCCTCTGGATTTACCAACTCATATTAAAGCTGTTAATTCAACGGTCAATATTTATAGCTTGGGTGGTGCAACTGAAGCCTCAATATGGTCGATTGGTCATGTTATTAAACAAATACAATCTGAATGGAACAGCATTCCCTATGGACAACCTTTAAGCAATCAGTCATTTCATATTCTCGATGATCAACTGCAACAAAAACCAATGTGGGTGGCAGGTAATTTATATATCGGTGGTATTGGTCTGGCACTGGGCTATTGGAAAGATCAGCAAAAAACCAACAATAGTTTTATCATTCATCCTGAAACCAATCAACGATTGTATAAAACAGGTGACTTAGGGCGTTACTTAGCCGATGGTGAAATAGAGTTTTTGGGCCGGGAAGATTTTCAAGTAAAGATTCAAGGGTATCGCATTGAATTGGGTGAAATAGAATCTGCTTTATTGGCTCATAAATCGGTGCTTAATTGTGTTGTCAGCGTATTTGAAGAAGCCAGCAGTGCCTATTTGGTGGGTTATATTGTCAGTAAAAATAATGAAGCCATCGAGGTTCAGTTATTAAAAGATTTTCTGGCTAATAAATTACCTCATTATATGATTCCTCAAATGATGATGTTCTTGGAGGTTTTGCCTTTAACCGCCAATGGGAAAATTAATCGTAAAGCTTTGCCCAGGCCTGATTATTCACAACGTCTACAGCAAACTGAAATAGTGATGCCGAGTAATCAACAGGAATTGTGGTTGCATCAATACTGGAAAAAAATGTTTGAGCTCGATGTCATCAGTGTTCAACAACCATTTTTTGAACTGGGTGGTGACTCGCTCATGGCAACTCGTTTAGTAGCTGCCATTAGAAAAGAGCATAACATTCATGTGCCACTGGCGGAATTTTTTAACCAGTACAACACCATAGAAAGTTTGGCATCATTTATCAATTTACAATCAGAGGAAATTCAGTCAGAAGACAGTATCAAATTAATTCAACAGCCTGATCATCGTTATGATGAATTCCTTTTAGATGAAATTCAGCAAGCCTATTGGTTAGGGCGACATGGTTTTTTTGAATTGGGCAACACAGCGTGCCATTTTTATCTGGAAATGGATTGTGTAGAACTGGATTTGAATCGTTTTGAACAAGCCTGGAACTTGTTGATTAAACGGCACGATATGTTGCGAGCTGTTATTTTACCCGATGGTCATCAACAAAAAGTATTACCTCATGTCCCGTATTATGAAATAGATTGTACCGATATCAGTCCTTTGGGTTCATCACAATTGAGTGAGAAATTATCAATCACTCGTGATCGAATGTCTGATCAAATGCATTCGACCGATCGATGGCCGTTGTTTGAAATTAAAGCTCATCAAATTAAATTCAATAAAATCCGCCTACATTTTAGTTTTGATTTATTGGTGGCGGATGTTTGGAGCTTTTTGGTGTTTTCCAAAGAATGGAAGCATTGTTATGAAACACCAGAAATTCCGTTGCCTAAACTGAATTTAACCTTTCGTGACTATTGTTTGACTGAGACCCAGTTCAGACAAAGCGAGCAATGGGCAAAAGACTGGCAATATTGGCAAAATAGATTATCGAGTTTACCGCCTGGTCCCGAATTACCTTTAGCAAAAGCGCCAGCCTCAATTGATCAGCCTAAATTTATTCGCTTTGATCATTTCTTGAATCATGAAGCGTGGACAAAATTAAAAGAAAATGCCAAAAATATCGGTTTTACACCATCTATGATTTTTTGTGCGGCATTTTCAGACGTCTTGGCAAGATGGAGCAAACGACAGCATTTTACTTTGAATTTAACCCTGTTTAATCGTTTGCCAGTACATTCTCAAGTGGATGATATTATCGGTGATTTCACCTCATTAGAATTGTTGGAAATTAATCATAATAATGAACAAACATTTGCCGAAAGAATTCGCCAGATACAACAACAATTATTGCAAGACTTAGAACATCGAGTGGTCAATGGTGTCACCATTCAACGTGAATTGAGTAAAATACAAGGTGGCGCATTGGGTGGGGCCGTTTTACCCGTCGTATTTACCAGTGCTTTACCCATTCAGGAAACTGATCAACAAGAAAAATTTCCATTGTCTTGGTTAGGTGAAAAAGTTTTTGCCATCACTCAAACGCCACAAGTCTGGTTGGATCATCAAATATTTGAAGATGGTGACGGTTTATCGTTAAGCTGGGATGTGGTTGATGAATTATTTCCAACAGGTTTAA
>JABHHM010000198.1 GCA_018671575.1 Methylococcales bacterium
CGACATTACCATTCATGTCATAAAATGTACGGGTAATATCAATTTCTTGCATATCTACTTTGGGTGCAGTTTTGCCATAACCACTGGTTACCATTGAAAGATACAATGATTTTTTATGACTTGATTTTAATGAAACACCAGCCATTAATGCATCAAAATCAAAAGATTTTTTATAAGATGATGATGTCTTTAAATGCTGTGTGCCATCATTAATTTTCAGCGTTGCACTCCACTGTGTTCCATTCATTTTCAATAATTCCAGACCCGCACGAAACAGTGCATAACGTTCTTGAGTACTATGCCATTGTCGATTTTTTAACAAATCACTGAGTTGAAAAATCATTGGTTCAATAGCCAGTTCTAACTGATGCTTCTTCATTAAATAAATCATTAAAGCAATATCTCGACTGGGCGAACCGTAATCGCCTAAATAATCATCGTCACTGCGTGTTACTTTAACGGCTTCATCAAATGCAACTTTTGCCCGTTGATGATCCCCCATTTTTTTCAATGCGATGCCTAAATGTAGCAATGGCAAACCTGATTTGGCTGCTTGACGATGATGATCATGCAACGTTCGCAACGAACTTAAAGGAACAGAGCCCACATTTGCCAACACATAAGCGGCATAACTTTGTGCAGCAAAAGAGAGATGCTTGGGATGATCAGAATAATGATTATCACGAAAACGGGAAAATCCACGTCTTAATTTTTTCTGTAATCTTTTCAGTGCTTTATTCAGCATTAAAGTAGGTACTTTGACACCTAACGTTCTTGCCTCTAGCATGAAATCAACCACGTAAGGCGTCAACCAAGCTTCTTCTTGACTTTTTTTGTTCCACAAACCAAAACCACCCGATGGTAACTGCATGGTACTGATACGTTGTAATGCTTTTTGAATTCGCTGACTGCGATCCTCCTGAGTTAATTTTTTCAAACCAAATTTAGCAATTTCATCCTGACTTGAATAAAGCAAAGGATAAACTCGACTGGTGGTTTGTTCCAAACATCCATAGGGATATTGTAATAAACCTTTAACAGCATCATTGATATTTAAAGGAGGTACATTTGAGACGGTTAAAAAATTTTCTATCGTATTCGGCATTAGTGTTTTAATAAAATGGGTATCAATAGAATAAGACTCATCTTTTGAGATTGTTTTTCTAATTCGTTCAGTTATCGCAGGATAGGCAGGTCTGACACCCAATTGCCAGTGCCTTGAAAATTTTATAAAACGACCATTTAATGATAAATCTATTTGACTGACACCAAACTCATTCGCTCCTTTTACTGCAAATCTCAACACCGTTTTTTCACCATCTTTTAAAGAGATTTTGCGCTGCCCTTGCTCCAGTAACAATGGCAAGCTTGCGGTTAAATTAATATCCAACGTCTGTTCACTGCCACTCAGGTTATGCACATCCAAACTGATCATGGATGAATCTCCCACCGCCAAAAACTTTGGCATGGCAATTTCTGCCACAATCGGTGCGGCAACGGTTAC
This sequence comes from Methylococcales bacterium, assembly GCA_018671575.1. Classification (GTDB taxonomy): domain Bacteria; phylum Pseudomonadota; class Gammaproteobacteria; order JABHGC01; family JABHGC01; genus JABHHM01. The sequence continues at coordinate 1,505 of JABHHM010000198.1, forward strand.
TTCATCATCAGCCACACCAAAACTATCATCACTGAATGCCACCACCATGAGTTTAAGTCGTCCATTAAAATCAGGAATGGTCAATGGAATAATAGCCTCGCCATTGTCATCCAGCTTAACCAGACCACTGAATAATGAAGTAATTCTGACTTCGGCATTGACTTGTTTACCACCACTGTGGATATCCGCATCGCCACCAAATCGAATTTTAGCCTTTTTGCCTGAATTATTTTCAATGACTTTACCGTAAATGTCATAACTTTCGACACTGTAACGACGTTGTCCAAAAAAACCATCGATGACATCAGGTGTCTCAAAATCGGTAATATTCAACACTCCCACATCAACCGCCGCCAAGGTCACCATCATGGATTGTTTTTTTACATTTTCAACTTTCACACGGGTATTCAAAGTCATGAACGGTTGTATTTTCTCAGGCAATTGTAATGAAACATTTAATTCTCGATCGGTTCTATCTAACGGCAAATAGACAATCCCCATGGCTCGATTGGGTGTTATTTTTTGTTTCGCATCGCCTGGACGAAATACCGTGGCTGTAATATAAATATCATGACTGTCCCAAACTGACTTGACGGGAATTTCCACAATGCTTCCACTGGCTGAAATAATTTGACGCTTAAACCATAATGGTTTGTTATTTTCCACCGTGATAATGGCTTCTCCTGAATGCGGTGGCGTCACCATTAATTTAATGGTATCCCCTGGCTTGTAGTGTTTTTTATCCAGTTGTAGTTTGACTTGATCGGGACGAGTTGATCTTTTACTATCACTATCACCCCACCAGTACCAGCCTGTGTTAAACCGTATACTGGAAATCAATTGTGTCTCTGGATCTAATATTTCTAAACGAAACGTACCTTCAGTGACATTAATGTCTATTGGAGTGACTTTTTCTTTGAGTAAATCAACCGTCTGACTTAACACAGGATAATGACTTTCGGTATGAGCATGACGCCACCCAGACGAATTAGAATATTCCCAGTAATAGTCTCGGTCTTCTTTAATAACGGTCATTTGAAGAGATTTAGCGGATAAAATATCACCCGCCTGAGTTGTTTTAATCAATTCAAACTGTAAGTGTTTTGAGGCGGCATTTTTAGTGTCGAATAAAGGACGTATACCAATTAAAGTGTTGGCAGGCCAGATAGTTGACTGAACAGCACGAGTTACAGGTCGCCCACCCGATTCATATAAACTGCCAACAAATTTGATGGATAACGGTGTTTTTATTTTGTCCCAACGATTTTTAATGGTAACCAGTGAATTGCCTATTTTATCAAGCTTTCTATCATCAATTTTCCAACTTTTTTGATAAGTTTTTTTATCAATCAAGCCAAATTCAAAATCTTTAAATTTTGGCATCAATTTCCTGATGGATTTCAAATGAACCATGCCATCTAAACGATTGCCTGACGCGGGAGCACCATAAAGATAATCACCTTGTACATTCACCAAGAACTCATCATTCATAAAAATATTTGACTGTTTTGGGGTTAATGATAATTTCATCCTTTCGGGTAAAAATTCTTCTACTTGAAAATAAAACTCGTGTTTACCGTAAGTTTTCCCAGGATTAGTGGTTATTTGTAAACGCCATTTTCCAGTCGGCGCATCATAAGGTAAATTAATATGGGTTTGATAATAACCAAATTGTTTTGCAGTTTTATCTTTTGGACGCCAGTTAAAACTTTTTGCCAAACGCCCATCTGGACGATAAAGCTTGCTCGGTAAAGACAAAGCCGCAACCGCTGAACCATCATAGTCCCGTAACAAAGCAGAAATAATCACTTCTTCACCTGGTCGATACAAATCACGGGGACTATAGATAAACGCTTCTAATGGCTTTTGCTGGCGTTTTCCCACAGGAAAATCAGACAAGTCCAAAGCGGGTGTATTCAAAGGCAAAAAAGTCACCTGATAACCAAATTGAGCCGTCACCAACACTGTTCCGCTGATATTTTTTTGATAGGTGAAACGACCTGATGCATCAGTCAGACCAGTCTTCAACACACGCCCTTTTCTATTTCGTAAAGTCACTTCAACATCTTGCAAAGCCTGCCCCGTTTTTAATGACGATGCATAAATAACTGACTTATTTTTATAAGCCCGAAGATGAACACCAATATCGCTGACAAAGAAATAGGCCGTTTTATAATTATACCGATACTCGCCAGGCTGTTTCATGACAGCAACATATAATCCTGGTTTTTTAAGGGCATCAATATCTTCAACAGGAATATGCACGGTACTGCGAGTATTGGGTTTGGGTTTTAAACTAAATCGACCGCTATATACCAATTCACTGAATTTTCGTAATCGCTGTAAACGGTAATAAGAATCTTCCCCTCGATTACGATGCCAATCTAAGTATTTAGTTATTTTATTGGAGGGTATTTTAATAAACTCAATATCAACTTCATCGACATTAACAGTCACAACGGGTAATCCAGCCGTCATATCCGCTGGTAATAACAAGCCTTGACTGGCAAAACTAACCGCTGGGGTAATTTTTCTGGTTTTTATACTTTTATTGACCCGATGACCTAATTGAACACCTGATTTTGCTGCCAACGATTCTAAAACACTGACTGAATAACGGGTAACAGGCTCAACATGAGGAAAAAATAGAATATAACCATCATCAGACAGCACCCAAGCCCCATCAACGATTCCCTGATTATTGGAAACACGAATATGGGTATCATAGGATTGTTTACTGGATAACGGCTCACTCAAAATGATGGCTAAAGCAGGTACATTTTGAAAATTACGCTCCCTGATTTCAGAAACTTTAAAATCATTGCTTGATTGAGTATTCGGCAACGTATTTTCTGCCAACAAAGAGGAGGTAAACAATAAACTAATGAATAATAAAAAATATTGTCCAAATAGTAATTTATATTGGCTCATACGATTGATTCCTGATAAGTATAAAGACGATGTGTATTTGGATGATAACAATTTTACATACAAACACTAGAATGATTCATCATTTATATTTTTCAAAAATTGACCTATATCAAGTTAGTTTTATTACATTATGATATGTTTCAACATATGTGACAAATTGTCGCACCACACACTTAAAATTGGCAATTAAAAAATTATATTATAAAAATCGGAGCATACGCATGACTGATGAAATTGATGATCAAGATCATAACACTGAAAATGAACAACGAAGGTCTTTTCTAAAAGCCAGTGTTTTTGCAGGAATTGCTGGAACAGGTAGTGCATTAGGTTTAGTGCCGACACTGGCTCATGCAAAAAGTGGATCGCCTCACGTTCCTCCTGGTGATCTTGATGATTATTATGGGTTTTGGTCTGGTGGTCACTCTGGAGAAGTCCGAGTATTGGGTATCCCATCAGCTCGTGAATTAAAACGCATTCCTGTTTTCAATTATGATGCGGCTTACGGCTGGGGAACCACCAATTTTAGTAAATCATTGCTCAAAGGTAAACTGTCAGGCGATACCCACCACGTTCATTTATCCTATAAAAATGGAACTTATGATGGAAAGTATGCTTTCGTCAACGACAAAGCACAAGCACGATTAGCACGAATTCGACTTGATATGTTTGTCACTGATAAAATAACTGATATTCCAAATTGTCAGGGAACTCACGGCATTTTCCCTTCACGTAACAAACTGGATGCAGTCTATTGTAATTCTGAATTTCGTAATCCTCTACCCAATGATGGTAGAGACATGGATGATCCTAAAAAATACGGTGCATTACATACCTGTATAGATGCCAAAACAATGGAAGTTCGTTGGCAGGTTCAAGTAGACGGCAACATGGACTTATGTGCGACAGATTATGATGGCAAATATTCTATGGCATGCTCTTATAATTCTGAAGGCGGTACAACACTCGCAGAAATGATGGGTAAAGACCGTGACTGGCTGGTGGTTTTTAACCTTGAACGCATTGAAGCAGCCATTAAAGCTGGCAAAGGTCATACCATTGGCGGATCTCAGGTACCTGTTCTGGATGGACGACATGGTTCACCTTATACTATATATATACCCATCCCCAAAAGCCCTCATGGAGTTAATGTTGATCCTACGGGACGTTATGCTGTTTGTGCTGGCAAATTATCACCAACCGTTTCTTTGGTTGATATCAAAAAGTTGAAAGATGCTTTTAATGGACGAATCAAACCACGAAAATGTGTTGTTGCAGAACCTGAAGTGGGCATTGGACCTCTACATACGGCTTTTGATGATCGAGGCAATGCTTATACTTCTATTTTTATCGACTCTGTTGTTACAAAGTGGAATATTGCCAAAGCTGTTGCAGGTAAAAACCCCATTATTCAAAAACTAGATATTCATTATCAAGTTGGACATATTAATGCTTCAATGAGTGAAACTAAAAATGCCGATGGCAAGTGGGTTATTTCTCTTAATAAGTTTTCTAAAGATAGGTTTTTACCTGTTGGGCCTTTCCGCAACGAGAATGAACAGTTAATTGACATTTCGGGTCGAAAAATGAAGCTGGTACATGACACAGCAACTCACCCAGAACCACATGATGCCTTAATTGTTAACCGAAATCTGATTCGTCCTAAAAAAGTATGGAGCATGAACGATGAGCGCTTCGCATTTGAACATGGTTTGGCGAAACGATACGGCATTAAAGATTTAGCCACCGCCGCCAACGTTATCAGAGATGGAACTCATGTTTATGTCTTCATGAATGGCATTGCACCCTCATTTTCATTGACTGAGTTCCGAGTTAAACAAGGTGATACAGTGACTATTATTCTAACCAATGCAGATAAAGTTGAAGATTTATCTCATGGCATATGCGTCAGTCATCATGACATTAATTTTGGTGTTTCACCTCAGGAAATTGCATCCGCAACTTTTAAAGTAAATAATAAAGGTGTTTTCTGGTATTATTGCCCTTGGTTCTGTCATGCATTACATTTAGAAATGCGTGGACGAATGATTGTTGGTTAAAATGTGACTCGTTCCCACGCATAGGTGTGGGAACGCTTATCAAACTATTTATTCTATTGGTAAATCTTGAACACACAAATCAAAGTATTTTTTTTCATCTTATTATTTTTCCTGTCTTGTGCAACGCAAGCATCACAACTATTAATTAAAAATGGCTGGCCATTTTGTGAGTCTTACCAATGTGGCGAGCTATTTACCGAAGCCGATCACTTTGAGATGGCAAAAGACCTTGAATTGCCTGTCATCAAAGCCATAAAACAAGACAAACTCATTGGCTATCTATTTTTATCAACCGACATTGTCAATATTCCCGCCTACTCTGGCAAACCTTTAGTCACGTTAATCGCAATAGATCCAAACGGCATTATTCTGGGTGGTCAGGTCGTTCATCACAGTGAACCCATTTTACTGGTAGGTATTCCTGAATCAGTGCTGAATCAATTCATTGAACAATATATTGGCCACTCAATCACAGAACGATTTGAAATTGTTTCAACAGGCTTTTTCAGCCAATCAGGAAAAAAATCTACCGAAAAAACCAAACAAGAAGTTGTCAAAGTTGACATGGTTTCTGGGGCAACGGTCACCTTACAAGTTTTAGATCAAACACTCATCACCTCATCCCGCCAAGTTGCTCAGGCGATTGGAATCATTGAAACTGATTCTAAAAGGATGGTCACTTGGCATGCCGAATATAAAAAAAAGAACTGGAATCAACTACTACAAGAAGGCAGCATCAGTCATCTCAATGTAAAAACCGAACAAATGGGATTAGCACCTAACAATAATGAAGCCTGGATGGACTTATACTTTGGTGATGTCAGTCAGCCAATAACAGGCATCAACTTATTGGGAGAATCCACTTACAACTGGTTAATGGATACATTACAAACGGGTGAAAAAGCCATTTTCATTGCGGCTAATGGTGTCAGCTCTTTCAAAGGGTCTGGATTTGTCAGAGGTGGTATTTTTGATCGATTTTATATTGAACAAGGCAATTACAAAGTTGTTTTTAGAGACTTGGATTATGAACATTTATACGGCCTTGAAATTCAAGAAGCCCCAAAATTTAAAGAATCAGGCTTATTTATATTACGTCATCCCAAATTTGATTCTTCAATTCCTTGGAATTTCTATTACGTTGCCAATCGTTTAACGGGAGAAACGGCTATTTCCAAGGTTTTCAAAACATTCTCCACTGACTATCAATTTCCCAAACAATATTTTGATCTGGTTATTTTACCCAATAGCAACTCCACCATTAAAAATATCTGGAACAACAAACGCCTTGATGTCATATTACTCAGCCTGTTTTTACTAACCACCATGCTGATGTTTTTATTCCGAGACCGCATGACTTCCAAACTGATTCGACTCAAATGGTTACACATCAGCGTCATGGTGATCAGTGTTATTTATATTGGAATCATACTAAAATCGCCTCCCTCCATGACTCATTTATATCCTTTAATCAGGATATTTGAAGATGGTTTTCGACTCGACTTGTACTTGTTAGACCCCATTCAATTCGTTTTTTGGATATTTATTGCCATCAGTCTGATCATGTGGGGACGAGGTTGGTTTTGTGGCTGGATATGCCCTTATGGTGCATTAACCGAATTACTCAACAATGCTGCCAAGAAAATATTTCCAAAAAAATTCTTTTATGAATTCCCCAAACCCATCCATAATATTTTACGACGCTTGCGTTATGTGATATTTTCATCATTGGTTTTATTGTCCTTATATTCAATTGAATGGGCAGAACGAGCTGCTGAAATTGAACCCTTTAAAACCACCTGGCTGGTCGGTGTATTTAACCGTGAATGGTATTTTATGGGATATTGGATTATATTACTCGTCGTTTCTGTTTTTATCTTTCGATTCTTTTGTCGCTATCTCTGTCCATTGGGCGCTGGATTCAGCATTGGCTCTTTATTCCAAATCAAACGAATCAAACGCCGAGGTTGTTGTACCAGTTGTAAAATTTGCACCCGTGGCTGTGAGTCTTTTGCCATCAATGAAGTCGGCAAAGTGAATCGTTTTGAATGTTTATTTTGCCTGGAATGTGAACAAAAATATTTTGATGATGAACAATGTCCTCCACTGATCGCTTTGGCAAATAGCAAGAAAAAAGGAACAACCATTGACTTGAGTCAGCCTTGTAAAAACCCAGACTTATAAATATTAAGGGACGATTCAAAAATAACCTTTACAATTTGCGAAGACATTTTGTTCACAGGCAAGACACTAAAACAGACGCAGAGTCGAAGCACCGAAGAACAAAAAATATCCCTCAAAAATTTTATTAAAATAATTATGTTCACCTACTTATTTCTATTTTTATTATTCCCTTTTAGCTTATTGGCAGATGACTTAATTGTTCCTTCTGAAAAATTCGGCACGATTCAGTCCGCATTAAATTTTTCAGCTACAGGTGACAAAATCTTACTTCGACCTGGAACTTATCAAGAAAATATAAGCATTAAAACAGCCATTCATTTAACCAGTGCAGACCCAACAAACCCTGCCATAATTGATGGATCTTTACGGGGTCGTACCATTGACGTTTTTTCTCCTAAAGTCAGCCTCAGTCATTTAAAAATCATCAATAGTGGTGATGACATTGGAGAAACCGATGCCTGTATTTATATTCAAAAAAAAGCCCGTGGAATAAATTTACAATATAACCACCTCAGTCAATGCGCTTTTGGCATTTGGGTTAACGGGACGACTGATGTCATCATCAAACATAATTTCATCAGCGGTATTCAACGAAAATATTATTCTGACCGAGGTAATGGCATTAATTTATGGGCCGTCAAAAATGGTCAAATTGAATACAACACCATTACCGAGGTTCGAGACGGCATTTATTTAACGGTCACAAAAAAAATGCTGGTCAAAAATAACATGATGTACAAGGTGCGTTTTGGCATTCATTATATGTACAATGATGATAATACGCTGATCAAAAATACCGTCTGTCATTCAATGGTCGGATTGGCCATGATGTTTTCAAAACGGCTGGTAATTAAAGGCAATCGAGCCATCAACAATGCCCAACACGGCATATTATTTCGCTCTATTTATGACTCAAAAATCAGCCAAAATTACGTTCATGGCAATAACAAAGGACTGTTCTTAAATGATGCCAGTTTTAATACCATCACAAGTAATTTGGTGGAAGAAAATAAAATAGGGACTCATGTCACCGCAGGCAGTGAAGAAAATGCAGTCACTAAAAATAACTTCGTTGCCAATCCTATACAAGTAAAATATACTTGGAGACGTTCTCAGCACTGGGATTCAAAAAAGGTTGGTAATTATTGGAGTGACTATTTAGGCTGGGATTTTGATAACAATAAAGTGGGCGATAAGATTTATTACGCATCGAACAGAATGGATCATTTAATTTTTAAATACCCACAAATCAAATTACTGGCACAAAGTCCTGCAGTTCAATTATTACAATCACTGGAATCACGCTTTCCTGTACTGAGACCACCCAGCATTATTGATAGAACACCCGCTATCGCTCCCTTTAAACTGGAAGCCAAACTATTTAGTGGCAAACAACAAAAATTTATTCAACATCATTGTAAATCATAAAATGTCAGCATTAATTCAACTGAAAAATATTAAGAAATATTACCAACAAAATAAAGTGCTGGAAAATATAAGCTTGGATATCTTTGCAGGAGAACATCTCGCAATCATTGGCAATAATGGCCAAGGAAAAACCACTTTAATACAAATATTATTGGGACTCATTCCCGCCAATGAAGGTGACATTTTTATTCAAGGAAAACAAGTCAGTTTTCCCCGAACCTCACAAGATAAAATTATTTTTGGTTACTTACCTGAAAACGTTAATTTTTACCCTAATTTAACTGCTAGACGTACACTGAGTTATTTTGCAAAACTAAAAAATGTCGCTGAAAACCAAGTCATGGAACTATTGGAACTGGTTGGCTTGGCTCATGTTGCTGATGAGGTGGTTAAAATATTTTCCAAAGGAATGCGTCAACGACTGGGATTGGCGCAAGCTCTTTTAGGTCAACCTGCTTGCCTATTGTTAGATGAACCCACCAATGGACTTGACCCTGGTGGCATTCAAGAGTTTTATCAGACACTGGAAAACTTACAAAATCAAAATGTCGCCATTTTAACAGTGAGCCATTTATTGGCTGAAATTGAACCTCGCCTAGACAGATTGGCACTGTTAAATGATGGACTATTACAATACACAGGCTCAATCAGTCAATTAACTCAAGCAACGGACTTACCCAGCATTATAAAAATTAATTTGCAACCACCACAAGCTGAAAAACTACAAAAAAAACTACAAGCGCTGGTAAAAAATATTGTTTATAATAATGCAAATCAACAATTGAGCATAGAATGTCAATTAGAAAAAAAAGCCGTTATTCTTGATGAATTAATGCAATACTCTGAACAGCTACCAACCTTGTCAATTCGCAACCCTGATCTAAATAGTTTTTTTCATCATGTAAGACACGGTAATTAATGACCATATTTAGGAGTCAAAATATAAATGAATAAAAAATGTATCATTGTCATTCTCCCTCTGATTTTAATAATCATTGGCGGACTCTATAAATTCATCTTCCAGGGCAATGTATCTAACAGCCATGATGGACGAATCACCATACACTTAAACATAGAAGAGAGAGATTTGGTACTGACTGAAATGAGAGGATTTTTGATTGCCATTCAACAAATCACAACGGCAGTCACCACCGACAATTTAAAACAAGCAGCTCAATCTGCCCGAAAAGTTGGTGCAATGACACAGGCAACAGTTCCAGGAACATTGGTTGGAAAATTACCCTTAGCCTTTAAAAAACTGGGCTTTGATACCCACAAAAAATTTGATCTATTGGCATTAAACGCCGAAGACTTTGGTGAAAAAGATCAAGTCTTAAAACAACTTTCTACTTTAATGCAAAATTGTGTCAGTTGTCACGAAACCTACCGTTTCGATGTTTCAAAATAAAGCTGAGTTGAGTAGCTCGCCTACTCAAACGAAACTTATGCCCTTGAGGTCTAAAATCATTATTATCGCTTCTAAAGAATTAAGCGATCATCTCAGGAATGGATGGATCATTGCAATTTCTCTGATTTTTGCATTGCTTGCCATCATCATTAGTCTGGCTGGCTTTGGCTTTACAGGCTCAGTCGGATTAGCGGGCGAACAAACTACCCTACTCAGCTTAACCAGCCTGGTTATTTACCTTATCCCCTTACTGGGTTTGATATTGGGTTATGACAGCATTTCTGGTGAGCAAGAACAAGGTACACTGAATCTATTACTGTGTTATCCCATCACTTCTCGTGACCTTTTAATGGGTAAATGGTTGGGTTTATCTTGGGTATTGACAATCACCATCATTGCGGGATTATTACTGCCCGCCAGCCTTGCAATTTATGCAGGTCATTCGATTATTCCGTGGTTAAATTTTACCCTGTTATCACTCTGGATTGGGATTATTTTTATCGCCATCGCCACCCTATTATCCACAACTTTATGGGAAAGAGCCCGCTTATTAGGTTTGATATTGGGACTATGGCTGTTATTAACTGTATTATTTGATGTCGGTTTAATGGGAATGATGGTGTACAGTAATGGCAAACTACCGACTGAATTAGTCAATGCTATTTTTTATCTCAATCCCACCAGCTTATTTCGGTTTTTGAATACCAGCATTTTATTTGATGCCAGTGTTTTACAACAAATGGGATGGCAATCACAAATTCCTTCTATTCCCAAATTAATCGCAGCACTACTCCTATGGACAATTATTCCAATGATAGTTGCTGTCTATAAAATGCAACGCAAAGGACAATAACCATGTCATTTTTTGAAGGTATCCCCAACCAATTCCATGATGCATTAAAATCGGCTATTGAGGCAGTCAATGAGACCAATGAAATGATACGGCAGGTGAAAACACGTTTTGAAATTGAAAATTTAGCAGAACTCAATCAAAAAAAAGGTGAATCTTTTGGAGGTTATGAAATCAACGACCAAGCCATTGAAGAATTTGATGCTTTACTAACTGAACACGAATCTCGTCGTCAAGCATGTCAGTCCATTTTGGATAAAGCAGCCAATGTATAAAGCTGAGTTGAGCAGCTCGCCTGCCCGAACGCAACTTATGCCCTTGTGGTATAAAGCTGAGTTGAGTAGCTCGCCTGCTCGAACGAAACTTATGCCCTTGTGGTATAAAGCTGAGTTGAGTAGCTCGTCTGCTCGAACGAAACTTATGCCCTTGTGGTATAAAGCTGAGTTGAGTAGCTCGTCTGCTCGAACGAAACTTATGCCCTTGTGGTATAAAAATATTTTTTGTGGATTTTGTCTCTTAATCCTGTTATCAGCCTGTGACAACCACTCAACAAACAAACAACATTTTAAAGCCCATCTCATTACGCCAGAAACCACCTGTTCAATTGATCAAATGAGTTTATCCAACCACCCAGGCCCCAAAGGACAAATTGTTTTAGAAGGTGGGAAACGATTATTTTTTTGTGATATTAAAGGCTTTTTTCAAAGCTATCTTGACCCAAACCAACAACACAAAATTGCCAAAGCATTTGTCCAGGATTTTTCTGGAAAGTCATGGGCAAGTCATAATGCCAGCTGGATTGATGTAAGTCAGGCAAACTATGTATTCAATAGCAAAAAACAAGGCGCAATGGGTGAAACAGTTATCCCCTTTTCTTCTCTAGTTGCTGCCAAACTATTTATCAAAGAAAACCAGGGAAACATAATTTCATTTAAACAAATTAACCTGAAATTCTTTGAACAATATTTGCATGAAGTTCGTGAGAGATTTCGTCATGCTCAGTAAGGGACGCGCACAAAACAACCTTCTTTTTTAGTAAACAAATACTAGGAGGCTGTCCGAAAACTCATCTTTCCGCCAACTCTGCGTTAAAAATGGTCTCAAAATGCTCATTTACACACGTAAACTGCGCTTTTTCGACAATTTTATGCCTTGATTTGAC
>JABHHM010000320.1 GCA_018671575.1 Methylococcales bacterium
CAGTTGATCAAGGTGGATGTATTGAAACAATACATTCAACAACTTATCAACAACCCACTTATCTGCAACAAGAAGTCATTCATTTTGGTGTAGCAAATATGCCTGGAGCAGTACCCTATACTGCATCTCAAGTGTTATCTTCAGTGATTATGCCGTTTGTAGCTGAAATTGCGGATAATCAATGGAAAAATAATCCAGCCCTGGTATCGGGAGTGAATGTTGCTGATGGAGAAGTTAAGCATTCTGGGTTAGATGGCTTGGTTTAACCTTCAAATATGTACTCTAATCTCTTTGAAAGGTTCTGGCTTAATTTTATCTCCTGCTTTGATGTATTCAATTATTTTAAGTTTTATGGCTTCCATAATTAGGTATTTATGGTTAAATTATCACTCTGAACATTCTTTAATAAGACTGATTAAAGCATCTGCATCAAATGGTTTGGTGATGTATGAACAGGCTCCTAATCGGATGCATTTTTTCACTGTTTCTAAATCACTTTCAGCAGACATCATAATAATATCCATATCATGCATCAAATTATTATCACGCATTAATTGAATGGTTTCTATACCATTCAGTTTTGGCATATAAATATCCAGTAGCATCACATCAAAGTTTTTCTCTTTTAACAAATCAATTGCTTCAAACCCATTATTGGCCGCAGTGAATTTGTAATTTTCTCGATGTTTAAGTTTTTTAGTAATTAATTCACAATTTAGATCATCATCATCAACCAACAGGATATTAATTTCATTTTTTGCCATTATTCAGCCTAATTTAAAATAATACTGAAAGCTTCAATTCCATACTATAAATCCATGTCAGTGTTGCAAACATTGATAGTAAGGTGCTTACTTTTAATGCAGTATTGCATTTCATGCAAAAGAATTTACACATTTTTAATTCCTCATTTTATTATTATTTTTAGCGAAGAAAGATTTTTTAACCCGTCATCTTATGTATTTTATCAATATATTCTTTTCTCTTTTCTACCTTTTCATTATTTTCTACTTTTTCAATATCATCCACCAAAAAGTCATAAACCTGCATGGTTAATTGAAAAATTTCATCATTGAGATCCAATGTTTCATCAATAATGGCAGACAACATGGATTCGATACTATGACAAAGATCACCAATGGCTATAATACCAGCCATTCTCGCCCCTCCTTTAATGGTGTGTAAAGATCGCTGTAGATCTTCTATAACACCATGATCTTCTCGATTATCATCCCATTCTCGTAAACTATTTTCCATGGTTTCAATTATTTCTTTTGCTTCTTCAACAAATATTTCCAATAATTCCTCGTCAACTTCCTCTTCCTCTTCTTCCTCTTCATCAGGTTCGCCGCTATCAATTTGAACAGGAATATCTTCAACGGGTTTGGTTTTAATAAATTGTTCTAATTCATAAATAATGCCATTGTCAGATGTTGGAATTTCACCTTCTTTAACACGATTTAACATCTCCGTTAAAGCATCTGCTGATTTCAAAATAATTTTGATAATATCTTCATTGGCTTCAACCTGATCATCATTAACAGCAGTTAATAGTGACTCCATGGTATGACTTAAATTTCCAATAATGATTAGCCCAGACATTCTTGCCCCACCTTTCAGGGTGTGTAACGTTCTGTGAAGAGCAGAGATGGTTGCTTCTTCAGCTGGTTCTGCCTGCCATTCCTGTAACTGACCTTCAATTGCATCCATTAATTCTTCGGCTTCTTCCAGAAATATCTCAAGTGTTTCTTCATCAATATCATCTGCTTCTACCTGCATTTCATGAGGGTTTGTCGGTTCAACATCGACTACTGTGCTTTCTTCAATGGATTCAACAGCTTTTTCAATTTTGGTATCGACAGTTAAAACATCATCAATGGTTTCCCCATGACTTAATGCATTGGCTTGATCCATTAATGTCTGCAAATCAAAATCTGGGTGAACTCGCTGAATAAAGAACCCCATTAATGTGGGTAAAACATTGACCGTTTCATCAATCACTGCCAGCATAGAAGGCGTTACTTTAATCGTACCATCGATATATCGATTGAGCATATTTTCTACAGCCCACGCCAGTTCAGAGATAAAATCGACCTTAACCATTCGACCACTGCCTTTAATCGTATGAAATGATCGACGAAAGGTTGTCAGTGCTTCTTCATTGGCATTATTTGCTTTCCATTGAGGATAAAATTCATTAATAACCTCTATATTTTCCTGTGCTTCTTCAATAAAAATTTCAACAATTTCTTCATCAACATCTTCAAGTATTAATTTTTTCAGTTTTGGTTTTTTAACGGCAACGGGTTTAATCTGCTGACTTAAATAATCTTCCTTATATTTAAGGAAGTCAGGCACATAGTCGCCTAACATATTTTCCAGTTCTAACAAATCGGGAATAATTGCTTCTTCACCAGCAACGACAACACGACAATGTGCCGTTTTATCTAAATTTTCCTGATTTTTTGTTGATTCAATATTTTCTTCAGAAGCCAATAATAAAGTCGGTGTAGTTTTTGCAATTAAAGCAAAAAATTGAATTTTTGATGAGTCACCACTGAAACAATAGCAAACTGATAAGCGAGATTTAAAACCTAAAATAGTTTGTTTGTCATTATTCATATATTCATATGAAATAACAGGCAATGCTTGTTGTCGCCACATCAAAACACCCGCTAACCACGCAGGACTTTGAGGAATATCCATGGGTTCTTCATAGCGTATTATTTCTGCAACTGCAGCATTAGGTAGTAAAACTTTTTGGTCTCCACACGGTATGATAACACTACGAATGGTTGAATCTGACTTCATTTGAAACTTCCTGTATACAATCAATATACTAAATTATGGTTTAATAGTTACTTTAGATTCTAGGATAGAATTGGTTTTATACAATAAAAACCAATTGACTTTTTTATTCAAAATGATATTTATCTTTTGCTAATAATTAGATAACATTCAAATCAACGTAATACCCGACAATATGGTCATATTTTCAAAAAAATATCATGTAAAATGAATATCAATAAAAAATCCTTATTATTTCAATTAAATTTCAAGTTTGCCATTTTATTTATATTGGTTGTAATGCTGATGAGCTTTATGACTTACAGCCTTATCGGTAAACAATTTATTAAATTTTATAATGCTCAGGTAACACAACATGTCAATGCATTGGCAAAAGGAAGTGTCAATGCCATACGAACAAAAGAGACTAAAACACTGAACAATTTGATGCTGATCGCCTTGCAGTCAAATACCTATGCTTATGCTTTTATCGCTGATCTTGATAACAATATCATCACCGATATCAATACTGACATTAAATTAAATAGTTTTTCAAAAGAGACATTTTTTTTACCCCAGGAAAAAATTTACTTAGGCAAAATAGTTCATGAAATTATTCAACCCATTATGGATAATAAGCAACATTTAGCCAACATTCATGTTGCTTATTTCAAAGACTCTTTTGAAGCCATAAAAAATGAAAATTTAATTTTAATTTATAGCTTTGTTTTTCTGACATTATTTATTTTAACGTTTGGTGTCCTGTTAATTATTAATAAAATTATCGCACCTGTCTGCCAATTAACACGAACAATCACCGAAGGTTCATTAGAAAAACCATTACGCATTGACTCTGAAATCACAGTTCGATCAGATGAAATTGGTGATCTTGCTAAAGCCTTTGAAGGCATGACTTCACAACTTTATTCTGCCTATCACAAATTAAAAGAAGATGGTCAAACCCTTAAAAAAAGTGAAAAACAATTTAGGCAACTGGCAGAATGTATTGATGAAGTCATTTGGTTAAAAGAATCTTCATTACAACAAATTCTGTATATTAGCCCAACTTACGAAGCCATTTGGGGATTATCCATTGATAAAATGTATGAGGACTCTAAAAGCTGGCTTGAAAACGTACATCCTGAGGATCATCAAAAATTACAACAATTTACAAAAATTAATCTAACTAAAAATGAACCATATAATAATGAAATAGATTTTAGAATCATTAAAAAAGATAATCATGTCCGATGGATCAATTACCGTGAATTTCCAATTTTAGACGGCTATGGTAGTAAGCATTACCGAATTGTCTGTATTGCTAAAGATATTACAGATAGAAAACTCTCCGAAGAAAAAATGTTACACGCAATACATGCCACCAAAAAAGCCAATGAAACTAAAAGTAGTTTTTTAGCCAGAACCAGCCAAGAAATCCGAACTCCCCTTAATTCTATTATTGGTTTAATTGATATTTTGTTATTAGACAATACCTTGTCTGAGGAGCAAAAAAAGCATATAAAAATGCTCAATCAGTCAAGTTTGGCTATTTTTTCCATTATTAAAAATATTTCTGATTTTTCAAAAATTGAAGCTGATAAACTCATTCTTAATGTTAAACCTTTTAATCTTCAAGAATTGATTAATTCCACCTTCAAACAACACCAACTAACAGCAACAGAAAAAGGCTTGTCTACAAAATTAATATTAGATGAATCACTACCTGACTATGCCATAGGTGATGCAAACCATATACAACAAATTTTAAATAATTTTCTTTCAAATGCTGTTAAATATACTGACAACGGTGAAATAAAAATGAAAATTAATATTTTAGATAATGCAGAAAGAACCGTAAAAATAGAATTTTGTGTTGAAGATACGGGGACAGGTTTTAATCAACATGAAAAAAGGAAATTATTTCAACCTTTCCACGATGAAAACTATTTAAACAAAAGAAAAAAAACAGGTGTTGGTTTGGGTTTAACGATATCTCAACGTATCGCCCATTTAATGGGTGGAGACATTCAAGTTAACAGTCAAAAAAATAAAGGCAGCCAATTTTCATTTGTTTTGACATTAATGAAAAGCACAGCGGCTGAAATCAGCTTGATTAAGGATAGAAATGATCCCTATAAAATCCAAAACCTTGATAAAAATACAAAAATTCTTGTGGCTGAGGATGACATAATCAATGCATCAGTGATAGAGGCGATGCTGGATACGTTTGAACTAAAAGCTGATTATTATGCCAATGGTATTGAAGTAATGCGGGCAATTGAAGATAAGACCTATGACATTATTTTTATGGATGTCGAAATGCCCAAAATGGATGGTTATGAAACATCAGAACATATTCGAGAATTTGAACAATCAAACAACAAAAAACACACACCCATCATTGCCATTACTGCTCATATTTTAGACCAGGAAAAAACCCGATGTCTTGCTGCTGGAATGAATGATTATCTATCCAAACCAGTCCACATTAATCAAATCAGACAAATGTTTATTAAATGGTTACCTGATATGATTTCGTAGTAAATATGATGCCCTGACGGGTAAAAATACTCTGCGAATGGTATAATTTTTTACCATGAAGCACATGAAGACAATGAAGAAAAA
>JABHHM010000225.1 GCA_018671575.1 Methylococcales bacterium
AAAAACGTAGAATTTTTAGGTCTCTTAAGCTTAATTCAATGTTATTTTGATGACGCTTTGCGATTAATTCAAGCGGTAAGATTTCCAGGTCATCCATGAAAAAATTATTGTCCAGTTCTGTATTTAGAGGCGTGCTACATTGTCTCAGGCAGCGTCGAGTGACTGCTCGAATTCTGGCAATGACTTCTTTTACACCAAAGGGTTTTAAAATATAGTCATCAGCACCCAGCTCAAGTCCAATGACTTTGTCTATTTCTTCTGCTTTTGCACTGATAAAAATAATGGGAATATTTTCATCGGTTTTGCGTATTTCACGACAAACATCATAACCATTCATTTTGGGCATCATAATATCCAAGCAAATAAAATCAATCTTCTGTTGTTGGTAAAGTTCTATGGCTTGTTGTCCATCTGCCGCTAACACGACATCATAGCCTTCTTGAGTTAAAATGTCGGACAATCCTTTTCTGATGAAATCTTCATCTTCTGCAATTAATACTTTCATGATTTTATATCCATGGGTGTTTGTAATGTTAAAATAAATGTTGACCCAGAAGAAGATGAATTTACCGTTAAATCACCACCATGTAATTTGGCCATGTTTTTTGCGATATTCAGTCCAATACCTGTTCCTGTTACACCATCGGTTAATTTGTTTTGGGTTCTGAAAAATGGATCAAATATTTTTTCCTGTAACTTAGGATGAATTCCTTCGCCATGATCTGTAATAGCGATGGTGGTGTTATCTTTATGTTGAATGATATCAATGCCCAAATATTTTCCCGAAGTTGCATATTTCTCTACATTGCTGATTAAATTACCTAAAATTTGTTCAATACAATCACTGTCTGCGTAAACAGGCACTAATGATTGGTGGGTTAATTCAACTTTAAAATGTTTGTTATTCAGTGATAAATTAAATTGGTCGATGACGTTCTGTACCACGGTTTCTATTTGAATCAGTGATTGATGAATGCGTAATTTATTGCGTTGTTTGCGGGCAAAACTCAAGATATTATTAATCAATCGAGAAAGTCGTTGAGCCTCATAGGTGATGATGCCTAATCGTTGTTTTAAAATAGGATCAATGTCTTCATCAACATCTTCATCAATCAGTTCCGCATACATTCGGATATTGGTTAAGGGGGTTTTTAATTCATGAGACACCTGATTGACAAAGCTGACTCGTTGTTGCGCTTCTTTTAAATCACGATTGTTTTCTCGGTAAAAATAACTGGATAGGCCGATTAGTAATAGTATGCAGGCGATAAAACCAAAATAAATGGGTAAAAAATGACTTTGATTGGTTTGATTGTAACGGCTGTAGTAGTTGATTTTCCATGAATTGAGAGGAAAAGAGAGTGTTTTGTCCATGACTACTTTGGTGTTTTTAGGGGGTAAATAATGGCCCCATTGGTATAACGTGCTGTTTTTTGAGTCGGTTAGGTGAATCGAATCATTAATAAGTGAAGAACTGTCACCTGTTTGAGGTAGTATGCCAATAATATCTGAAACCAATTTGATTCTGGATAATTCAATCGCAATTAAATTTCCCTGTTTTTGACGATACCAAAATATCAGGTTAATGCCATTTTCCCAATACCAAACACTCCATCCTTGATTTTTATTGGGTATTAATTCTATTGATGAGGTATGACTGGGTTTTTCTGTGGAAACTGATTTTTGTCTCATTTTTTTGAGCTGAGTAGGGGGCTTTATAATGGATTTGATGTCTGCTTGAAACCGAGCTGTTCTTCTTAAAAAATCAGTTTCTTCTTTGCTTAGTGGCTGGTTGACTGGTGGAAATAGTTGTTCTTTACTAATAATTAGGATTTGCCTGATATCCGCGCGTTGGTTAATCAGTTGTCTCATTTGCCAATGATTGTTGCTAAGGTCGAGTGTTAAATAGTTTTGCTCATAAGTTTTGATTAAACGGGTAATTAATCGATCAACATTGTCGATTTTTTGCTCTAACAATCCAGTGATTTGATGTTTGGTCATCTCTTGCTGGTCTTTAATGTAAAGTGAGCCAATGCCTGACAATAAAATAATGGGTAGCAAAACAATACTGATGAAAATAATGAGTTGTTTGTTTTTCAAATCTAACCTCTTTTATTTTAACAAGAACATGATACCCTGATGGGCAAATATTCAAATACTCTGCGCATGGTATAGTTTTTTACCATGAAGTGCATGAAGACAATGAAGAAAAA
>JABHHM010000347.1 GCA_018671575.1 Methylococcales bacterium
AGAATTTGCCCCACCAATAAATCTTTAAGTGATTCACTGCCGTGAGGGTTATTTGCCAATAGCAATATACTGGCCGTTGCTGCCAGTACAAAGATTACACCAATAATGGCTTCTTGAATCTGTTGGTGGTGTTTTTCAAGCCAGTTTAATCCCACTGCAGCGACCAAGGCACAGCTAACTGCCACCAGTTGCACTTCCCAACCATGTGTTTCCCAACCAAAGCGATAAGCAGCAATAACCCCTAATCCTGCAATTTGGGCAATGGCCAAATCAATAAAAATAATGCCACGTTTAAGCACTTCCTGACCCAATGGCACATGGGTTGCCAATATCAGTAAGCCTGCTATAAAAGCAGGCCCTAGAATGGAAATATCTAAACCCTCAATACTCATGATTCAACAGGCAACAATCGATCCAATAGACGATCAAACCAATGAATCAGGCTCTCCTCATCAGCGACACTATAAGGTAAACCAATGCTTATGATCTCCGTTCTTTGTGATAACCAACGAGCCGATTTATTATTCTGATAGTCAGCATACAAAATCATATCTGCTGGTTTTTGCTTTAATTGGCCAAGCACTTTGCTCAAATGACGACTACTGGGTGGAATACCTGGTTTTGGTTCCAATGTTGCCACCTTAACTAAACCCAACCATTGAGACAAATAAACCCAGCTATTATGACTGACAACGATACGTTTACCCCGTAACACTTGAGTCCGTTTCTTCCATTTTAAAATGGCTTGTTGCCACTGCTCACTAAACTGCAACAATTTTTGCTGATAAAGCCCACTATTCTTGGCGTTAATTTTTGTTAATCTGGCAGTCAGTGCATGAGCTATCTGCAACATGCGATGGGGGTCAAAATGAAAATGTGGATTTCCAGCAGCGTGAATATCACCCAGACTGCGGTCAAGCACAACTGGTTTTTCCAGCAAGGTGATATGGTCGGCTGTCATGAAATAACCTGGGCTATTTGGCTGAATTTTAGCATTACCTGATTTACGTAATAACAAAGGCAACCAGCCTACTTCTAGCTCAGCCCCCGTACACACCAGTAAATCCGCACGACGTACTTTGGCAATTAGACTGGGACGTGCCTGTATATGATGTGGGTCTTGTTGAGCAGTCGTTGCACTGTGGACTTTGACAGCATGACCACCTAAAGCCCTTGCCAGTGCTGCCCACTCAGGTTCACAAGCAAACACCTTGATTTGAGCATACACCGTATTTGAACAGAGCAATTGTAGTAATACCGAAAACCCAACTATTTTAATCATTTGATGAAGCATATTGTTTTCCCTAATATTGGTGTGCGCCATGACTACCAAGACTCATGGTATATTGTAAGAAAACCTGATTGTCAGATTTTTCATAGGATTCATCACGATTATATTGCAGGCGTATTCGGCTAAATTCACTGGGCAACCATTCTACCATCGCACTGACACGTTTGGCAGTGTGCCCCTCATTAGACAATCCTGCTTCTTCTAATACATCGGCATCTGATCCCGTGTTATTAACATTCAATTGATCATGGCGCAAACCTGCTCGCCATTGTGATTGAAATTGGTAAACAACTTGAACATACCAGCCCTTTTGATGGCCATCATAGCTCGTTGTTTCCACAGGAGGGCCACTATTTAGCATGGTTACTCCTCCATTTTCTTTACGATCAAAATATTCAAACTGAAATTTGAAATTTTTATTTCTTGGGTTGCCGTTTGGTGACCATTTATAAACCAGATCCAGTGCGTTTATCTCGCTGCTCCCAGTAAAAGAAGGGGTTTCTTCTACAGCACTGTTACCATGAGAATGACCACCACTTTCTCGACCGACCACGTCATCTGCTTGCCAGTAACTTAAACCCAACTGCCAACTATGTTCAATACCAATATCTCCTCCTATATCAGCAAATGTGGTCCAGGCCCCTGCACCATTATGTTGACCACCTGCAGGGAAACGATTACCACTTAAAACTTCAGCACCCAATTGTAAAAAAGTATCAGTGGGTGCAACATAAATAATTTGTAGTCCATCATCAATTAATTGATTGCCAAACAAACCACGATAAATTAGTGGTGCATCGGCAAAATCCCAAGAATGAGCATGTTGCACGTTTTGATAACCTATCTCTGAAAAAAAACGACCTGCTTTTACAGTCAAACCATTACCTAAACCTTGCGTTTGAATAAATGCTTCTTCTAATTCAACCTCCGCTTCTGCCTCATGCTCAGCAATGGCAATCGTCATTTTTCCATAAAATTTATCATCAATATTGGCACTCATAACGAGCTCGGTATGACCGACTGTAAAGCCTTTTTCCCCCAAGCCTGATTCAGCGCCCAGAGCAAAGCCTGGCAATTTATAATCATCGGGATCATTATCAAAACTTGCATAACGACCATCCAGAATCAAACTGATGGCGGGATTAAAGGTATTTTGTGCTCTTGATATAACAGGTGAGAATTCTTTTTGTTTCAATTTGACATCAATTTGATGAACTTTAGTATTGACCTGTTGGGTATTTTTTTCAGTTTTTAGCAATCTGGCATTCAGCATTTGAATACGTTCTTCATAGTCTTTTTGAAGGGCATTCAATTGTTGTTTGAATGTATCCATTTCATTGTCAGCAAGGACAGAATTGGCATAAAATAACGTGGTTGTTACAGCAATCATAGGTCGTAAGTATCGCATGAGTATTTTCTCCATAAATAAAAATATTCATCACAACAATTGGTAAATTGTGAAGTTTAAAAAAATATTAATATGCTAGGAGGTTGTCCGAGAACTCAGATTTTCGTCAAATCAAGGCATAAAATTGTCAAAAAAGCGCAGTTTACGTGTGTAAATGAGTATTTTGAGACCATTTTTAACGCAGAGTTGGCGGAAAGATGAGTTTTTGGACCGCCTCCTAGGAAAATTCAGAAATAACCTTTTACAAAATTTTGTTCACAGACAAAGCACGAAAACAGACACATAGTCGAAATATACAACTATCTGAGCGACACGGCCTGAGAATAAATAAGATTTATCGAATCTTATGCGTGAATGCGAACAAATGGAAAGATTAAATTTAAATCGTCCGTTAAGAAAGAAAAGGTGGGGCTCGTGCAAAATAGGAAGTTTGTGGTAAAGATAACCAGGCAATAACTGTCTGGGAGGTGGGAATCGTTTCACTGGCTGGAATAGCCAGTTGCAAATGATGATAAATCAGCCCATTAGCTGACTTCTCACATTGCAAATAAATTTCACATGATTGATCTTGTCCATGAAATGGATGCTCTACGGAGTGAGAAAGTGCCCCAAATTGCCCAACAAGCAATAAAATACTTATCAGTGCTACATGTATCTTGATGTGTTTTAAATTTCTCATTTGTTATGATTTAACATTATATCAATAATCAAAACTGTTATTATAACGGGGAGTTGTTTCGTGCTCATTTTTTATCAAATATTTGGAGATTTAAAGCAATTTTATAATTAAATCCTATGGCTTCCACGTTTCAGTGGTGGAAATATATACCAGAATTGATTATAGCACAATATTTTAAATCAGGGACATACAATAAATACCCAAATTTCACAGGGTTTTTGCTCACCTTTGAAGTATAAAAATAGGCACATAGTCGACCTACACAACTATTTTTACAACAAAGGCGAAAAAAACAAGTAAATTGGATATTGATTTATTGCATGTCCTCTTACCCATAAAAAAGTTATTCCGTGCTCATTCCTTACCGATCCCAGTTACTATATTTCTTTTTTGCTTTAGTCACTTTCACTATATACCGTTGAGTTTCTTCATAAGGTAAATGTTTTCTTAAATAGTTATACACTTCATCAGGTGTCATTTTATTGATAATTTTAGCCGCAGGTTTAATTCTGGTTTTGCCCGTAAATGTTTTGGCAACATTACCCGCTCCTGTATTATAAGCTGCAATGACACAATATAATCGGCTTTGTTTATTGGTAATTCGTTTTAAATAACGGCTATCCAGTATTTTTAGATAAGCCACACCTAATTCAACATTATTAGATGGACTATACAAATACTCAGGCTCCACCAAACGCTTTTGACGAAACACATACTGATAAGCATCCATTGCTCCACTACGAGGCACCAACTGCATTAAACCAAAAGCAGGTACAGGTGATGTAGCACGAGGGTTAAACGCACTTTCTGTTTGCATAATTGCCAAAACCAATGAAGGGTCAATTTTTCTTCTTTTAGCTTCTTTCATCACTTCCTGAGCATATTTCTTTGCGCCTTTTTGTTTATAGCCCTTGGTAAAAGGAATTTTATAACTGATTTTTATTCGTTTTTTACCGTCATTTCCAACAATGTTTGTTTTCTTAACTTGTTTGGGTAGAATTTTCTTAGGTAATTTCTTAGGAAGAATATTTTGTAAGACAGGCTTTGCTTTGTAAGTTGACGGCAAGTAAGGTTCTTGAAAAAAAACACCCTGCTGACTGGCCAGTTTTTTTGCGTAATTCAATGCCTGATCTTTTTGTGCCAAATCTTTAACTGTATCCCTACTGGCAGAGTAGACCATCTGTTGCATTGACTGGAGTGCTAAAAACTCAGACTCGCCAGGTTGAATGATTTTTTCAACG
This sequence comes from Methylococcales bacterium, assembly GCA_018671575.1. Lineage (GTDB taxonomy): Bacteria > Pseudomonadota > Gammaproteobacteria > JABHGC01 > JABHGC01 > JABHHM01. The sequence continues at coordinate 4,620 of JABHHM010000347.1, forward strand.
GTTAATGAGCCTTGCTCATAATCCAAAACACGTCTGGAACTTAAGTTTTCATCATAATCCACCCACACTTTTGGTGTCGGTAACTTTGTATCATCACTGCCCCATGACTTTGAAATTGCTTTTGAGAATTTTTGATAGGCTCTCTCCATTGATTCATCAAGAATGGTAAATTCTTTTTCTAACTGCTCGTCTCGTTGTTGAAAATCATTTTCAAATTGCCGATCCATGGCATCAAACTGGGATTCTATATTACCCATCTGGTCATCGAATGAAAACTCAGCAAAAACAGTAAAACTGCTCAAACAAGCAATCGTACACAAACTAACCAGTGAGGTTTTAAAAAAGCCCATAATACTTCCTTAGTTTACAACAAAAATAACTTTGCCATCTTTCAAGATATTGACACTGTGAGTCGCCGCTTCAAAAATTTTCACCGCATCCGCTTTAGAAACCACTACATCACTGGCACCGTCACCGCCCAATTTCACCCCTTTAATAATCATTGGGTTATTGCCAGTGATTGACAATTTTTTAGCCTGAGCTAGATTGCCAACATATCGAACCATCCCATTGCTTTCTGTTACACCAGGATTAACCTGCCCTAACCCGTAAACTTCTTTGCCACTTTCAGTCAGTACGCGCGCCACCATTGCAGGTTCAATTCCAAGCCCCGCAGTCTCAACAATGACACTGGTATAAATAACAACAGGCCTTCTCATTTCTGGTGTAGTTTGATTCATTGGAGAAGACTGAGACATTTGTGAAGCTTGTGGCTGATATAAATCATTGGGAGCAGGACGCTTAACATTTCTGATTAAAGCAGATGCCAAATTAGGTCTGCCTTGACACTTAGTTACTGATGCATTCAAACACAAACCAACAATGACTTCTGCAACATAAGCATCTTCCATATATTCTACATTTCTTTTAATGACAAACGCACCTCGCAACATTCCTTTAACTCTAGCGGCGATTTGGTCTGATTCAAGTTCTAAATCTTTTACAACCGTACCTGATGAAATTTTAACGCCTTGTATAATGGACAATAAATTTCGTTTTGCATCTAAAGAAGCTGCTTTCATTGCAAAAATACGAGCCTTCGCTTTAAGTCTGGTTTTTCTAGGATCGCCAATACCTTCACCTTTTGCAGTAATAATACCTGACTGCCATACTTCTGTTTGGGTAACCCCTGTACTGTCATCATCCATCCAGCTTGTTTCAGCAGCAACATGAGTGGTGAAAGAAGTAATGATCATGGTCATTATGAATTGACTCAACCATGGATATCGTTTATGAGGCATTGACATTTATTTCTCCTGAGTTTCTTTAAAATGGTATGATATTCTAAAAACTATTTGAATAGGACAAATATTTACTCAAATAATTCCTTAAATATTAAAAGTATTTTGCATATAAATTGTAAAAAAACAACTTTTTTACAAGGTTTTTACATTTTTTTACAACACTTCAACTATTTTTACAACACCACTCTTTAGAATTGAACCATGGTCTTGATGATCATTGGCAGAAAATACTATTATTAACTAAGGAGATAAATAATGAAAAAACAAACCATTAAAATATTATTGATATCATTTATCAGCTATTGCCTGACACCCAATCTGGTCATGGCAAAACAAATTAAAATGCAAGTGGCAATGAGCAAGCCTTCCTTATTAGCCAATAAAAAACAAACCACTTTTTTAAAAGTTGATTTAACAGGATTTAAACTCAAGAGTTTATCTGAACGCACCCCAACAAATATTGCAATTGTACTGGATAAATCAGGTTCAATGAGTGGTACAAAATTAAATCGAGCCAAAGCAGCGGCAGCCAAAGCCATTAACCGACTCAACAGTCAAGATATTGTATCCATTATTACCTATGACAACACAGTGGACACACTGGTTCCTGCCACCAAAGTCACTGACCAACAATGGATTAAAAAAGCCATAAAAACCATACGTCCAGGTGGTTCGACCGCTTTATTTGCGGGAGTCAGCAAAGGTGCGGCAGAAACTCGTAAATTTATCGACAATCAAAAAATTAATCGCATCATTTTACTGTCTGACGGACTTGCCAATGTGGGACCTCAAACTCCCAGTGAGCTTGGTGAACTAGGAAAAAGTCTTGCTAAAGAAGGCATTTCTGTCACAACCATTGGCTTAGGCTTAGGTTACAACGAAGACTTAATGACCAAGTTGGCGGGTAAAAGCGGTGGCAATCATACTTTTGCAGAAAATGCCTCAGACCTTGATAATATCTTTCAAAATGAATTTAACGATGTTTTATCCGTAATTGCACAGGAAGTCACCATTACCATTGAATGTGCAGAAGGTATCAGACCGATTAAAATATTGGGTCGTGATGCCAATATTTATGGTCAAACAGTCATGGTCAATTTAAACCAACTCTACAGTAATCAAGATAAATATGTCTTATTGGAAGTAGAAATTCCAAGTCATCAGGCTAATAATAAAATTAAAGTAGCCTCTGTTAATATAAAATATAACAATATGGAAACGCACCAAACCGATAAAATCAGTAGCAATGCTTATGTTAATTTCACCCCATCTCAAGCAGTTGTAGAAAAAGACACGGACAATGAAGTCATGAGTTCAGCCATAGAACAAATTGTCATCGAAAAAAACAAAGAAGCAGTACAATTAAGAGACAGTGGACTTATTCAGGAAGCAAAAAAAGTGCTTAGAAGTAATATTGGTCTGTTAGGTAGAAGTGCAACTAAGTACAAATCTAAAAAATTAAGAAAGCTCCAGGCTATTCAAAAGGAAGATGAATCTAAGGTCGATGATGATTCTAACTGGAACAGACAACGAAAATCCATGAGAAACCAACAATACAAATGGGAAACTCAGCAGGCTTATTGATTTTGTTGAGACGGGCAACCTCCTATGGTTGCCCTGAACATGAAATTTCAAATCGGCTAAAATCCCATAACACACCTATTCTGAAAGATATTTATGTATCGGAAAAACAAAGTTTTTTAAAATATAGATATTTTTATTTTTATTTTTATTTTTATTTTTATTTTTACCATGAAGTGCATGAGGATATTGAAGTTTTTTCTTCATTGTCTTCATGCACTTCATGGTAAAAAACTATACCATGCGCAGAGTATTTGAA
>JABHHM010000309.1 GCA_018671575.1 Methylococcales bacterium
AACTGTCATTATTGAAGATGAAGAAGGGCGTGAAATCATACTGGCTTATTTGAATGAAGGTGAATTCATTGGTGAAATGGGGTTGTTTGCTGAAGTCAAAAATAGAAGTGTTCTGGTTAGAACAAAAATAGCTTGTCAATTGGCAGAAATATCTTATACAAAGTTACATCATTTATTAGACGGTGCTTTGTCCGAAGATTATAAAGAAATATTGTTTGCATTAGGTTCGCAGTTGACGCACCGACTTTTATTAACCAGTCGAAAGGTTGGTCATCTGGCATTTTTGGATGTCACGGGTCGAATTGCACGAACTTTATTGGATTTGTGCAAAGAGCCTGATGCCATTACGCATCCTGATGGTATGCAGATCAAAATTACCCGTCAAGAATTGGGTAGAATCGTTGGTTGTTCAAGAGAAATGGCAGGACGAGTGTTGAAAAATCTTGAGCAACAAGGGTTATTGTCTGGCAAAGGTAAAACAATAGTGGTGTTTGGAACGAGATAGTTTCAAATTTATTATTGCGTTACAAACTTCAATTTATATTCTAAAATCGTTTTACTTTCTTCATCGATAAAACCATCACTTCAAGATAACTCAATTCTTCCTGAAAATTAAAAGCAGAATCCCTCAAGCGTTCTATGAAACGATAAGGTGCTGATGGTGACTCTATTTTATTGGTTAAGAAATATTCAATAATCTGGAAACGTGACATTTTATCTAATTGCAAAAATAAGTGCATAAAATTAGATTCTTCATCCAGTGGTGATATCAATAACTCAATAAATAATTCATAGCCCTCATTGGCATTGAGTTGGGTCAATGACCATGCAAGGCAGGTTTTGGTTGATGAAGAGGAATAACTTTTTGTACGATAAATTTGTTTGAGTTGACGTAGAAAATATTTATCCTGTTTTTTACCAATAATGTAGAGTGCTGAAGCAACCAGTGATTCTTGGTTGCCGTTAAAAATATCCTGAATAGACTGACGATAAAATGGTTGTGTTTTTCTAAAATAACTTAACCCAAGTAAGGCATTGGTGGTCACTCGAGTGTTGGGTGAATTAATGAACTTTTTAAAAATAGGTATTAATTTGGGGTCTTTAAAAATACTGAGCACCTCTAGTGTGTTGGCAACAATTCTCTGATTTTTACTGTCCAAGCCATTTAATAAAAATGGAATGGCTTTTTTGCCATAAATACCTGCAATAATCAGTGCAGCATTGAGTTTGACTCGAACACTTTGTGTTTCAATGCGAGTGTCCAATATATTAACAATAAACTGGATACCAGAATAATTTTGAGAAACATTAAGGGCATCCAATACGGTGATTTGAACATCTTCTTTATCAGAATAAAATTGTTTAATGATCGCTTTTTCAGAATCTTCATTTTGTTGATAGGACAGTCCCATAATGACCGTTTTCTTTAAAATATCATGGGGGTTTTGTTCAAGAATGTGGATGATTTTTTCAGTGTAGTTTTTAGGCCGAATATAAGAGAGTGCTTGAATCGCTGGAACAGCCGCTTCAATATTGTTGGGGGTTGCAAATTCGTAGAGAGTTTTAATTAAATTGGGTCTTAAGAATAACACCGCAATCATGCTGGTGCACAGAAAACCGATCATCACATAAATTAAAATTTGAGTCTGTACTTCAATAGAAAAATCATGAAAGAAAGTAAATAATAAAGCCAATAAAATGGCTGAAATGGTATAATAATAAAAGCTTAAAGCGAGATGCATTGAGCGACGATAGTCCGCAATGAATGAGCCTCGAATCATATGTTCAGCAGGATTATAAAAACATTTTTCGGAGACTCTGCGTAAAACTTCAAAGGCGATGAAAGCAGGTAACGAAAAATATAGCAGGCACATGATGCCTGCGACAAACATGAGTCCTGTGTGCAGACTAATTAAAAAAATGGGTGAAAGGTGGCGGTTGTAAATTAATTTGCCCGTCATTAAGCTGATAAAAATGACCAACCCACTGCCTGCCAGGTAATAAGCCGTCATCATATCCCTGATTTCATCATAGCTACCCAGATATTCTTTTAGGCTAATTTTTATTAAAAAATCTTCGCTGACTTTGAATGCTCCTAGGCTGAAAAGCAATATGACGTAACAAATAAAAAAAGTAATGAAAATAGATTTTGAAATGTGTGGTGATTCACCTTGTTTTCTGGGGAGTATGATTTCGACATTTTTGGATGGATAAAATTGCAACACAATGATAATAGCCAGCAAGATAAATAGCAGACTGGTTAACTTAATAATTTGAAGGTGAGATAAGTCAAACATATTTAATAGGCTGACAATCGCCATGGCACCAAATTCAAAAGTAATGACCGTTGAGTAGAAACAAGATTGAGCCAATACAGGATTTAAATGTTTGACGGTTAGTTCAGTAATTGTCCATCGAAACAGGGCGATTCCAATGGCCGCAATTAATACCCAGAGAATTGAGCGAGTTAAATCTGTATAGATGGGTAATAATAAGGATAGATAAAGCGGAATATAGAGGGCAAAAATAGCCAACACAATGGCTGAAAACTTAATATGAGTGATTTTAAATTTACTGACAAAAATTGAGAATAATGTACCAGCTATGACTTCAGTATAGAGTGCAAAAATAGCTTCTGTTGAACTTAAAAGATAGGCTTGCGAACCAATAAAACCTGCGCTGACTGCACCACCAGTGATGAAACTGACCAGTAAAATAGCTGTTTTATTATTTTTTATAATCATAGTTGTAGTTTAGTTGAAATTTGCTGTTTATTAACCTATAAAAATATTAATTTGGAGAATGTAAAGTGAAGCGATTAATCATAATCAGACATGCAGAATCGGATTGGCAACAAGGTGATGAAACAGATTTTGAACGATCATTAAATGAACGTGGAATGGCCGAGGCATCAGTGAAAGGAGTCGTCTTAATTAAAAAACAAATTTTACCAGATTTAATAATCTCCAGTCCCGCAAAAAGAGCCATTACAACGGCAAAAATAATAGCAGACAAAATGGCTTTTAAAATAGAACAAATTAATGAAGATCAAAGGATTTATGAGGCAAATACGAGTGATTTATTAAACGTCATTGCTGGCATAGATGATCATCATTCAACCGTTTTGTTATTTGGACATAATCCTGGCGTGACTTCTTTTTGTCAGTTACTGTCAATATCGAATTCGTTTATTAATATGCAACCCTGTGGGGTTTGTTGCCTGGATCTTGATGTTGAAAGGTGGGGTGATGTTCATGATGGTAGTGGAAAAGTAGTCTTTGTTGAAATCTAAAAAGGGGCTGAAGGCCCCTTTGTTTACGCTACATTAGTCATAACGTTTGATGCCATCTTTACCGCCTAAAATTAATACATCGGCAGGACGTTTTGCAAAAAGTCCAACAGTGACTACGCCTGTTATCTGATTTAAATCATTCTCAAGCTCAACAGGATTAACTATTTCAAGATTATGGATGTCTAATATCTCATTGCCATTATCCGTAATAAATTGATCTCTCCAAACGGGAGTACCTCCTAGTTTGGTGATTTCTCTGGCAACATAACTGCGAGCCATTGGTATCACTTCAATCGGTAGTGGAAATTTGCCCATGACATCGACTAATTTACTGTCATCTGCAATACAGATGAATCGTTTACTGGCACTTGCAATTATTTTTTCTCTGGTTAATGCGCCACCACCGCCTTTGATTAAATGTAGATGCTTATTGGATTCATCGGCACCATCAACATAAATACTCAAGGTTCCCGTGTCATTTAAGTTTAGAACGGGAATGCCATGACTTCTCAGACGGTCACTGGATGCTTCAGAGCTTGATACTGCTCCTTCAACTTTGTGTTTTATTTCTGCCAGATAATCAATGAAATAGTTGACGGTAGAGCCTGTTCCAACACCAATAATTTCGCCTGTTTCAACAAATTCTAATGCGGCTTTTGCGGCTTTTTGTTTCATTTCTCCCTGAGACATTAATTTCTCCATTCATTTTATAGTTATTAAAATAATTTGTTTAAATATCGCTGTGATTATGTATATCAAATATTTTATAGAAATACACGTAGAATTAGCATAAAATGCTTATAAATTATAATTATAAAGTTGTTTTATGTCTGAAACTGCTAATTCATCCAACCTAAAAAGAAGTTTTTTTAAAAAAATATCAATGACAGCGCATGCCATTCTTGTTGGTATGATTTGTGGTGTGGTTGTTTGGGCTGTTCTGGATCACATCCAAGCTGAATCACTCCGTGCAATATTTATGCGTCAGGTGATTTTGCAACTGGAAAGAAAAGCAGATGAAAGTATTGATTATTTTAGGCGTGAATTACATCGTCATGCCTTGAGTGTGCGATTATTGGCTTCCAATTATAAAATTGTATCCTATGTTTATGATCCTGAATGGGCCAGTAAAAAAGTTAAAAAAATAGTATTTCATGCTTCTGTTAAACCTATTTGGATGCCTAATGACACAACTTGGCATAATTTTTTAGAGCCAAGCCATGTATTATTACTGGATAAGCAAGGTAATATCAGGGAAGATTTTCAGGTAAAAGATGAAAAATTACCCGATATATTTTTTTCTACGCATGAAACCATTGGCGATAAAATAAATCTACAGCCCCATATTACTGTGCTTGGTAAAATACCTCACCTAATTGTTCCTGAAAAAATTGAAGATTTAACAGGTAATGTGCGAGGAATCTTAATGTTGGTTGTGCCTTTGGATGAAGCATTTCCTGGTTTGGCATTGCAAAAACTTTCATCTGATAGAGGTATTGCCGCCATTGTTGATGGCAATAAACAAATGATTTTAGCCAGTAGCTCTCCAGAAATCATTAAATTCGGAGAAGCATTAAGCCCGCTAAAAGATAAATATTTTTTTACCGACAGACCCTTTCCTGAATTAAGTGCCGCAAATCTATCATTACAGTTCGTTGTGATGTTACCTGTTACTGATATTGAAGGTGTTAATAACAGCATTCAACAATTAGGTAGAAAACAACGATTGGTCTCAGCATTGGCCTATGTTGCAGTTTTTACGCTGGTTATATTTTTGGTTTCAGGGCGAATCAGTAGGATACTCAGACGAATTCGTGAATTTTCTGAAAGAGCATTGAGTTTTAACGAAGTCATTCAGCCTGGTGGCAATCAGCTTGTTTTGTTAGAGGAACAAGTCAACCGAATGATTCAGTCCGTGATCATGATGCGAGAACAAACAAAATTACATCATCGTCAGGAATTACAGGAAAGTAATGCGCTGAAAGGAGCGGTACTGGATGCGGCATTGGATTGTATCATTACTGTTGATCAAAGTGGCAAAATATTAGAATTTAATGAAGCGGCTGTTTCTACTTTTGGTTATCAGAATCATGAAATCATCGGTAAAAATGCAACAGATCTATTGATTTCACCTGCTCGACGTGAGCATTACCATCAAGTTTTTATCCAATATATTTCCAGTCAAGTTAAATCTCCTTCAAATAAACGATTTAAAATGGTCGCTTTGCGGTCTGATGGTAATGAGTTTTTTGTTGAATTGGCAATCAGTCCTTTAAAATTGGCTGGAAAAAGAATATTTACTGCCTATTTGCACGATATTACATCAAGAATGAGGGCTGAGGATGAAATAAAAAGTTTGGCTAAATTTCCAGCTGAAAGTCCAACGCCAATGCTCAGAATAAATCATCGAGGTGTTATCATTTATGCCAATCATGCCAGTGAGTTTCTGTTAAATTATTGGGAATGTGGTATTGGCCAGACATTGCCATTTTTTTGGCAAAAGCTAATTGATCAAGTGATGACGGTTGGTAAAAATAAAGAAATAGAAACCTTGTGTGAAGACCGAATATTTTCCCTGTTATTATCGCCTGTCAATGAATTACAATATGTTAATGTTTATGGTCGTGATGTCACTGAAATACGTAGTGCAGAAGAATTAACTCGTCAACACCAAGCTGAATTGGTGCATGTTTGTCGTTTGAGTACCATGGGGGAAATGGCGACAGGATTAGCTCATGAGCTTAATCAACCGTTGGCCGCTATTGTTAATTATACGCGGGGTTGTATTTTGCGAATTGAAAATAAACTGGCGGAGCCTGAGGCTTTAAAAGATGCCATGGAACAAGTTTATCGACAAGCAGAAAGAGCAGGTGAGATTATCAAACGTTTGCGAGGTATGGTGGGTAAACGTGAGCCAAATAGAGATGCGATTGATGTCAATAAAGTGGTACAAGAGTCTGTGGTATTTTCAGAGTTTGAAGCACGTAAGAGTGAAGTCAGCATCAGTTTGAATTTATCTCACGAAGAATTATTTGTGAGTATCGATATTGTTCAAGTAGAGCAAGTTTTATTGAATTTAATTCGCAATGGAATGGATGCAATAAATGATGTGAATGCATCAATTCGTGATATTATTATATCAACTCAACGATTAAAAAATAATGAGGTTCAAATATCTGTTGCAGATACTGGAATTGGTATCAGTGATAAAGTATTAGAGCAATTATTTGACCCCTTTTTTTCTACCAAACCAACAGGTATGGGAATGGGATTGGCCATCAGTAAAACAATTATTGTGAATCATGGTGGTCATTTGTGGGCAACTAAAAATAAAAAGATGGGAACAACATTCCACGTTACGTTACCAATAACCAATGAGGCAAGTGATGGCTAAGAATGAAACAACCGTATTTATTGTTGATGATGATCAGGCAATGCGAAATTCGTTGCGCTGGTTACTAGAGTCAGTGGGCAGAAAAGTAGAAACTTATGAGTCAGCTAATCATTTTTTATCCGATTATTATCCTGGTAGATCTGGTTGCTTAGTGCTTGATGTTCGTATGCCTGGCATGAGTGGGCTGGAGCTACAGGAAAAGCTGGTCAGTGATCAGATAACCATGCCTGTGATTATCATCACGGGTCATGGCGATGTACCCATGTCTGTTAGGGCAATGAAAGCAGGGGCAGTTGATTTTGTCGAGAAACCGTTTAATGACCAAGTTTTACTGGACTGTATTCAACGAGCTTTGGATCAGGATGAAAAGCAGCGAGGTCAACAATCCAAGCGTGCTGATGTTGCATCGAAACTGGCTCAGTTAACACCGCGAGAACATGAAGTGATGAAAATGGTGGTATCAGGTAAACCCAACAAGGTGGTGGCAGATCAGCTGAATGTAAGCGCTAAAACGGTTGAAGCACACCGAGCTAAGGTCATGGAAAAAATGCAGGCCAGTTCGTTGGCTGAATTGGTGAAAATGGCGCTGATTGCAGATGTGTTTGACGATGAGTGAGTATCGCGCATGAAATTTGACTATTTCCTTATTTTAAGTAGCACCTGAGAACGGTACGTTCGACCATCTAAAAGTAATATGCAATCAATAAACTACCCATATTGCGCAGAAATTTTGTTTGTCTTTTTTGTAGCAAAGAAGACGAACAAAAGATTAGATGAGATTTTTCGAATCTTATGTAACGTGCGAGTTGCCTAAGATAGGTGGTTTATTTGTTGCGAGTTGCTTGCATTATGCTGATCCTAAACCAATGTTTAATATTTTTCTATTGAATTGAATGTTTAGAAACCAGACCAGCCTTATTTCTAGCTTTATTAACCAATAATTTTAATTCGTCAGTATAATAAGTTTTAGGATCAGTCGTATCACCGTCTCCATGCAGTATTGGGATTTTCACAATAAAGGTTGAACCAACACCTAAATGACTTTCAATACTGATATCGCCCCCCATTAATTCACAAAATCGTTTGCAAATGGTTAGTCCTAGGCCTGTGCCTCCAAATTCTCTGGTGGCTGATGAGTCGACCTGAGTAAATTCTTTAAAAATATTTTGTTGCTGTTCTGCTGTCATGCCGATCCCCGTATCTTTGACTTCAAAACAAATCCACGGTTGAAAGTTAAGTTGTGTTTGCTGAACGTGTAAACGAATTGTACCCTCTTGGGTAAATTTACAGGCATTACTTAATAAATTGTATAAGATTTGTTTTAACCGATTAATGTCAGAGAAAATAAGATCAATGTCATCAGGATAATCACATAAAATAGTATTTTTGTTGTCGATAGCGATGGGTTTGGTACTCTCTAAAATATTTTCGATGAATGGTTTCAAATTAAATTCTTCTAAATGAAAAGTCATTTTTCCAGCTTCAATTTTAGATAAGTCTAAAATATCATTAATCAAACTCAGTAAATGACGCCCAGAATGATGAATTCTACCTAAATCTCGAGCACAGTCAGCTTGGCCCATTTCAATGGCATCATCTTCGAGCATTTCGCTATAACCAATAATGGCATTTAAAGGGGTGCGAAGTTCGTGACTCATGTTGGCTAAAAAGGCACTTTTTGCCTTATTTGAGGTTAGCGCTTGGTCTCTCGCAATGATTAGTTCAGAGGTTCGATTGGCAACCAGTTCTTCAAGATGGTCTGTTTGTTCCTGAATTTGTCGGAGCATTTCGTTAAAAGACCTTATCGGAATAGCAATTTCTTTAAACTTTATACCTCTGACGGGAATATAAATGCCTTTGGTAATACTTGAGGCTGCATTTTGTAACGTTTTTAAGGGTTCAAGGGCTTTTCTTAAAAATAAAATAGACAGTAAAAGTGCCAGTAAAATAACAAAAATTGCTGAAGCAACGACACGGTTTCTGGTGATGGATATTTTTTTGTTAAATACGGATTGGTTTTTGGCAATTTGGATGGTCAGGCTTGCACGATTATTGATGTATTTATTGTAAGTTGCACGAGTATAGTCATGCTTTTCTTTGGTACTGGGCCAATTTTTTGATTGATAGACTGTTTTATGACCTGGGTAGTTGATTTTTATCGGCATACCTAATGATGCTTCAATGCTTTTAATTTGATAAGCAGGGTCAGAGATGATTAATGAGTAACCAATATAACGTAAACTACCAATGGCCGTTAATGTTGCTTGAAAGGGTCTGTTGTCATGTACACAAAATAAACTGAGTGGTTTTAAGCGCATTGCTCCTTTGCGTTTTTTTGCCATTGTTATGAGTTGATGGCAAATAGGGTGTTGCCGTGATGTATAGCCTTCATTGGAAGAAGTTAGTAAATTTAGGTTTTTATCAAAAACATACAATTTTTCAATCTTCATGATGCCCGCTGTTTGAAAATACTGGTGAAATTCACGGTCTAAAATGGATTGAATTTGTTTGATATTTTTATGCTTAACAGATTTTTTGAAGGCTGACTCTTTTTGTAATGAATACCCCAGTTTTTTTTGTAGATTGATTAGATCATTTAGGATATCTTTGGTTTTTATATTAACCAGCTCACTGATGCTGTGGTTATAATTGTCATGAGCTACTTTTTTGTAGATAGCGCTACTGATAATAACCGTGCTGATGCTGAGGACAGCCAATATCAGCATAATAATGATAATGCCAGAATGAATGGAATAATTTTTATTAGTCAACATAATATTAATCGATGGCGACTGGATAACCTTTTTGACTCCATTCTTCAAAGCCACCTCTAAACCAGTAAATATTGCTGTAACCACACTTTTTTGCAATGACAATGGCTTTGACGCTTCGGCCACATTTTACACCATTGCAGTAAAATAATGAGGGGGTGATTTTTTGGGGGATAATGACTTTAAGTGTCTGACAATTGGTGGTGATGTCAGGTAAGCTGAACGAGCCTTCTATAAAGCCTTGTTCTCGGTCTGATTTGATGCGTGCGTCAATGATAATCAAATTTTCATGTTGTTCTGCCAAATCAATCAATGATTCTGCATTGACTAATGTTGTTTCTGGGATGAAATCAGGTACAGATGCCCAGAGTTTAATGGGACTTAAGCCAATGAGTATCATTAATGATTTTATTAAGAGACTAAATTTCACTTTTTTTCCTTTAAAAATCCTTTGGTAATATATTATCACATTTTTTACAATTAAGCTGAAATCCGAGCATTGATGTTCGTGCCTGTTCAGTGAGCACCCAAGGGCGATTAAACCAAGGAGGTGTGTGTCTTACATGCTGATAATGTCCACAAATAAGTTTCGCGACCCAATGATTTTCATCATCTTTGAGATAGCCTGAAATACTTCGTTTCACCAGAGGTAGGAGGTGAATCAGTTATTTATTCGTCTGGATCAACCCCGACACAATTTCTACCTTGTTCTTTGGCAAAATACAACCCTTTATCTGCTGTGGCGACTAAATCGAGTGTTTTCATATCTTCGGTTGGAATGGCGGTTGCCGTGCCTAAGCTAATACTGACAAATTCAGCTGTTTTAGATTCGGCATGTTCCAGTTTTTGGTCGAAAACATTGAATCTGATTTTTTCAGCAATCATTTTTGCGCCTTCGCTTGGTGTGTTAGGCAGTACCACAACAAACTCTTCGCCACCGTAACGTGCCACTAAGTCTCCAGGTCTTTTCATGCAGTCTTTTAAGGCTGTGGCTACTTTTTTAAGGCAATCATCTCCGCCTAAGTGACCATAATGATCGTTATATAATTTAAAATGGTCAATATCCATCATGATGATAGAAATTTCTTCTTTTTCTCGTAATGCTCTGAGCCATTCCGTTTCAAAGATTTCATCAAAATGTCGTCGATTAGATAAACCCGTTAAACCATCAAGTGAAGACAGGCGTTGTAATTCTGCATTGGCTTCTTCTAGTGTTGAGTTGGAATCTTGTAGCTGTTGTTGCATTTTGTGCAATGCAGCAAAGGCTTCATCACGTTCTTGTTGAATAACATAACTTTTGGTGTGGTGACGGATACGAGCAATGAGTTCAATTTTATCAGGCAATTTGACCAAATAATCGGTTGCACCATTTTCAAAAGCATCGCGTTTAACTTCTGGGTCTTCTTTTGAGGATAAAACAATGATGGGAACATCTTTGGTGGCAGGATTTGCACGATAAAAACGCACCAGTGTCATGCCATCAATATCGGGCATGACCAAATCTTGTAAAATAGTGGTTGCACCTATTTCAGTTGCTTTTTTAACGGCTTGAAATGGATCTTCACAATAATGATATTCAATATCTTCTGCATCCACTAACATGCGACGAATGCCTTCTGCAATCATCATTTGATCATCAACAAGCAATACGATTGCACGGCTGGATTTGTGGATTGGATTATTTGAGTCGTTAGTCATTTCTGTCATGATTCGCTCTGAATTTTTATTTTGATAATAATTGAGTGATTTTACTACCGATCGATTTTACGTCAAGTACCGCATCGGCTGCTTCTATCTTAACCGCTGCTTTTGGCATACCATAAACAGCACAACTTTTTTCATCTTGGGCGATGGTATAAAATCCTTTCTTCTTTATAGATAATAGACCAGTGGCACCATCTTTGCCCATACCCGTTAATAAAATACCCACAGCAGTACCTTTCCAGTGCTGTGCAACGCTTTCAAAAAACTCATTAACCGATGGACGATAAACATAATTAATGGGGTCTGGTGTATAATATAATTTTTCATCAGGTTTTAAAATAAGGTGGTCTGAACCATTCGGTACCAGCACTGTATTTGTTTCGGGAAAATCGCCTGTTTTAGCCGCTCTGACAGGATATTCAACGTGTTCATTTAACCAGTCTATAAAGCCACCAGAAAATTGTGCATCCAGATGTTGTATGACAACAATGGCGGCAGAAATATTGGTTGGAATTTTGGAGATAACATCTGCTAGCGCAATCGGGCCTCCAGTGGATGCACCAATGGCAATGAGTTTATTGGTGGGTTTTGATTGATAATTATGAGTAGTTTTATTATTTTGTTCTGGAGATTGGGTGTTTATATCACAACCCGTTGATTTTAAAATACCCAGAATTTTTTGTAACAGTGATGATGTTTGGTTGCTTTTAGGTCTAATAGCTGATTTAAGATCAACAACATCTAATGCGCCAGCACCCATGACATCAAATATTTTAGAGGTGCTTTTTTGATATTGATCAGTAATTAATAGAATTGGGCATTGTGTTTCTATTGATATTTTTTGCGTTACAACCAAGCTGTCTTGGTCTGTAATATTAATATCCAGTAGCAGTAGTTTTGGAGAATATTGGTGGCATTTTTCAATGGCATTTGCACCTGTTTTTGCAACCCAGGAAATTTGTAATAAAGGGTTTGATTTAACTTGGGTTTTGATCAAATCAGCCATTGTGTTAGAAGCGCTTGCAATGGCAATTCTTATTTTTCTTTGATTGTTCACGTGACTTTGCATTTAAGGTTTACCAATTAAATCAATGACGGCATTCATTAAGGTGTCATCATGAAAACTGCCTTTGGTTAAATAATAATCAGCTCCAGCTTCTAATCCCTTAATTCTGTCTTCCTCTCTGTCTTTATAAGAAACAATCATCATGGGTGTGCTTTTAAGTCGAGGGTCACGTTTAACCATACTGACAAACTCAAAGCCATTCATTCTTGGCATATCTATATCACTGATGATTAAATCATAATCACTCATTCTGGCAACATTCCAGCCATCCATTCCATCAACTGCCACATCGACATTATAGCCTTGAGCTTCCAATAAGTTACGTTCCACTTCACGCACCGTGATAGAGTCATCAACCACTAAAATACGTTTTGTCGCGCCATCGTCATCTGAATTATTGGTGACATTATCAATGCGGTCTTTGGAAATAATGACATCAATGGAGCGCAACATATCATCAACATCGATGATTAATGTCGGAGTACCATCATCAAGGATGGCTGCTGCAGAAATATTTTTAATTTTACCCAATCTCGAGTCTAAAACTTGTACGACTAAATCTCTTTCTCCGAGGAATCGTTCAACCAATAAACCATAACGACTCAATCTTTCTCCGAGTATGATGAGTGGTATTTCACCTTCCTGAGCTGGAGGTGATTCTAATTCTAAGACTTGATAGGCTGAGATGATGCCAATATGATGGGTGCCTAATGAAAAATATTGTCTGCCTTCTAAGCTATCAATGTCTTCGCTTTGGATTTTAAGTGTTTGGTCAATGCGTGCCAGTGGTATGGCATAGGGCTCACCAGAAATTTCAACGAGTAATGCACGAATAACGGATAATGTCAGTGGTAATTGCATATGAAATCGTGTGCCTTTTCCTGGTTCGGAGCTGGCTCGCACTACACCACGCATTTCTTGTACAACGGAATGAACCACATCTAGGCCAACACCTCTGCCAGAAATTTCGGTGACTTCTTCTTTGGTTGAAAAGCTGGGTAAAAATAAAAATTCCATGAGTTCAGCTTCACTCATGGTGGCGGCGATATCTGATGTTGTCAGACCTTTTTCAACAATTTTTTCTCTTAAAGAATCGAGACTGACACCTTTTCCATCATCTTGAATGATGATGGTTAACATGCCTGAACTGTGTCCTGCCGACAGTTTTATGGTTCCTTGTGCTGGTTTGCCAGCCGCTTCTCTTTCATCGGGCATTTCAATGCCATGATCAACGCCATTTCTGATCAAGTGATTTAAGGGGGCTTCAATTTTTTCCAAAATATCCCTATCGACTTGTGTTGATAAACCTTCAATGTCTAATTTTACTTTTTTACCCAGTGAGCGTGAAACATCACGTACCATTCTTTGGAAGCCTTGCACGCCATCAGAAAACGGTCTCATACGACTAGTGATAACTTCACGGTTTAAGCGATCAGCAAGGTTTGTGATGCGTCGGTCATAGGATTCTAATTCACTGATGTGATTGGTCAAAATTTCACGACATGATGCAGCCTTTTGTTGACTTTCTTTAAGCATGACAGAAGTTTTACCTTCGTGATCGACGACTTCAATGGCATTTCTGAGATTGTCCATTGAGCTGATCAGGTCAACTTGGCGTCGTTTTAAGGTGATTAATGAGTCTGCAAAGGGACGAATCCATCTTGATTCGACCATGGTTTCTCCTGCCAGCCCCATTAAGCGGTTAAGACTACTGGCCGATACCCTGATGGCCGCATCTTTGGTGACTGTTGTATCTGCTTTTTTAAGTTCTGCTTTTTTTGCAGGGTTGGTTTTTGGTTTGCTTGTACTGGTTTTTTTGACGGCCTTACTGGGTGGTGGCTTAGTGGGTGTGGCGGGTGTTTTGGCAACTTTCTTTATTTTCTTTTCTGCGATATCGGTTGTAACCGTTTGGGATGGCTTATTACTAGATTGATTGATTGAGCTGGCTTTTATTGTTTGAATAGAACTAATTAAGCTTTCTATTTCTTTGCAATTATCTTTGAGCCATTTTGCACCTTCTTCTCCTTTTAAATTAACCACTTTTTTGAGTAGTTCAATGCCATCGTGTAATTGTTCAATTTGAGCATTATTTAAGGCTGATTCATCTTGTTGTGCCGCTGTGAAGCACTTTTCATAGGCATTGGCCATTTGTACGACTGAGTCTAAATTGACCATCCGAGCAGACCCTTTAATTGCATGGGCAGCTTTGGCTAATTTTTCAAAAATAGTGACATCATCAGGCGCTTTTTTTAAATCATTTAGTTTTTCAATAATTAGTGATGATTGTTTTTCTGTGTCGTCAATTAACAATTGCATCATTGGCGAATCAGATAACTGAGCATTAATTGGTGGACTATTTGATGGAGCTGGAGCTATTTCAGTGTTTGTTTTTGGTAAACTTGTTTGTTTGTTTGATATTGTTTTGTCTGGTGTGATAACGGGTTGACTATTACCATTTTCAATGGCTTTGGTTGTTTCGACCAAATTATTTAAACGATTTTGATTGCTTGTCATCCATTGAACGGCATCACTTTCAGTCAGTTCAGAAATTTCCTTGAGTATGTCAACACCCAGCAATAAATTGTCCATATCATGGCTATTTAAAGTAATTTTTGATGCTTGTGCTGCAACAAAACAATCTTCCATAACATGGGCAATATTGACGGCCGCATCAACGCCAACCATTCTTGCCGCACCTTTGATGGAATGAGCTGCTCGCATGAGAGACTCAAGAGCTTCGCTGTCTTCTGGGTTTTCTTCTAGTTTGAGTATTCCATCATAAAGTACGGCTGTTTGGCTTTCTGCCTCAACTCTGAATAATTGAAGCATTGACATGTCAGTAATTTGAGTAGAATTTTTTGATGGTTCTATTTGACTGACGGGTATTGATGTTTCAATGTGACTTTCAGGTTCAAATTCAGCTTCAAGTTCAGGCTCATTGATTGTAACCGTTTCTGGAGTATTATTGGGTACAGATTCAATGCCTTTTAAGATGTTACCAATGTGTTCTCCAAGATCTTCGGCATAGTCTGTGTTGTCATTCATCCAAGATTCGGCATTGTCTTCTGTGAGTTCAGAAATGTCTTTGAGGAAATCAACGCCTTTTAATAATAAATCAATGTTATTTTGAGAAAATAGTGTTTTTCCCTCTTGAGCACTGACAAAGCAATCCTCCATGACATGAGCGACATTGACGGCAAGATCAACGCCTACCATTCTTGCTGCACCTTTAACGGAGTGTGCGGCACGCATGAGAGTTTCAAAGGTATCTGCATTTTCTGGGTCATCTTCTAGGGATAATAGTCCATCGGTCAACGTTAATGACTGACCCTCTACTTCCATGCGAAAGAGTTCAAGCATAGACATATCGCCGATACTGCCACTCATGAGAAACTCCTGTTTAAAAAGTAAAATAGCAATTCATGATCCAGGCAGGCAATATTTTTTGAGTCCCAATGAATAATGCCAGAGGTATAAGTGGCTTTGGATTTGCTGACAGTGGTCGGAACATTTTGTACATCAGTTTGGCTAAAACGATGAATGCCAATGACTTCGCTGACGGGAAAAACAAAGTCATTTTCATTTTGAGACACCACAATCATTCGGTCGTAAGATGTTTTTTCATAAGTTTCTTTGGGGGTTTGTTCTTTTTGTTTTTTACTTCTTTCCAAGCATAAAATGCTGCCAATTGAGATGCATATTTTTAGTTCACCTCGAATATTAACCAAGCCTCGGATTAAATGGCTGTTCTGATGTGGTACACGATGAATGGGTGCCATTTCAGCCACTTCATTGATTAATTTGGTTTGTAAAGCAAGCCATTCATCTCCAAGTCGAAAGACCAGAACAGACATCTTTTCCGTTTCTTTGATTTGTTTTTCATTGGAATAGACTTCCGCCCAATCATCTTGATAATTTTGGGGTAATTCTCTATTTAGCATTTTCTGGCTGGCTGATGAGAAAACGCTACAGTTCCTACAGTGAACTGCTTCAGTCAGTTTTTCACATCTAGGTGTTTCCTGTCCCCAGACACCAATGTGGTTCCAGCAATCTTCTTGTATGATTTCTTCTGTCATATTGTTGATCTATTAGGTTCTTTTTTGTATTCGACCAGCTCTTTCAAACAGAGCATTTGATTCTTTTGTGTTGCCTTGTTTTTTCATGATAGAAGATAAATGTATCAAGGCTTCATAATGGTTCGGGTTTAAGTAAATTGCTTTTCTTAATGATTTGTCTGCTTGTTCACTATCGCCTGCTGATTCTTTAATAATTCCCAAAAGATAGTAGGCTTGAGCATTGGGTTCTGTTTTAAGTAATTCATTACACTGTTGTTCTGCGGTAATCAAATCACCATTGTCTGCCAGTATGAATATATCTTCAATTTTTAGTTGTTTGATTTTTTTATTGTTATCATAAACAGCACCATCTAATAGAGGTGTTTTGATATTATTTTTGTCCCGCAAGGGGATAAGTTTCGTTCGAGCAGACGAACTACTCAACTCAGCGTCATATTGGTGGGTACTTTTTAAAATTTTAGTCGCTGATTTTTTGGTTTTGTTTAGGATTCGTTTTTGATGTAATGTTGTTTTTTTCTGCGGGGTATTTTTTTTAAATGCAAAGGCTTTGATATATTTGGCCGAAGTGTATGAAAAATTCTTGAGTGAACCTGTTTCTGCATGACCTACAAAAATAATGCCTTCTTTATGCAATAATTTATCGAGAACTGTAATGGCTTTTTCTTGTGTTGGTTTATCAAAATAGATCAATAAATTTCGACAAAAAATGATGTCATAATAAGATTGTCTTGGTTTAAAATTAGCCAATAAATTGGCTTG
>JABHHM010000523.1 GCA_018671575.1 Methylococcales bacterium
TATTTTGTTTGTCTTTTTTGCTACAAAAATAGTTATGTAGAGTGACTACACGCCTATTTTTGTAACAAAAAAGACAAACAAAATTTCTGCGCAATATGGGTAGTTTATTTATTGCGTGTTACCTTACGCCATTCTTTTTAAGTCAGTTTTCACCCGCTGAATCAATTCCACCCAATCCCCCTCTGCCTGCTGACGATATAATCTCATTGATGCATACCACGGAGAATCCAGTCTATTTTCAAGCCATCGCCACTCTGCATGATAAGGCAACATTAGCCAAACAGGTCTCCCCAACGCACCCGCCAAATGAGCAATGGCAGTATCAACCGCAATCACCACCTCTAAATTCATAATAATGGTGGCTGTATCATAAAAGTTGTTAATTTTTGAAGACAAATCGCAAATATTTGTATCGATATTCTCAAGCTCCTTACTTCTTTCAGTCACTTGAAGGCTAAAAAATTTAATCTTTTTTTCTTCAAACAATGGCGATATTTTATCAATGGGAATGGATCGGTTATGGTCATTACAATGTCCAGGATTACCGCACCAGATAAACCCCACATTCAAACCCTCGCTTGACAATTCAAGCTGTTGTTGCCATTGCTCAATATCCTCTGATTGCACACTTAAATATCCCTTTGATTCTGGAATATCATGCAACGATGTTTTGAGAATAAACGGCAAACTCATTAACGGTGCATGAACATCAAACGTCAACGGAGCTTCGCCCAATGAATAAGAGGCTTTAATTTCAGGTAAACAACTGAACAATTGCGTTAAAGGAGTTTGGCACTCGACAATTATCTGACCACCAAATTCTGCAACTTTTTTAACATAACGAATAAATTGTATGGCATCACCATAACCTTGTTCTGGATACAATAAAATGGTTTTATTGACTAAGCTTTCACCTTGCCATTGAGGTTGCGAATAACCTCTGGAGTCTATTTGCCAGGAACTGGATTTCCATCGCCATTCGTATTCTTTCCAGCCCTGCAAAAAATCACCTATTTGCAGTAAAGACAATGCTTGATTGTAGTGAGCATCAGCAAACTCAGGATTAATGGCAAGGCATTGTTGATAACAGCTTAACGCTTCATCCGTTCTTCCATGTAAGCTATGAATATTACCCATATTACAATAAACTTGCTCATCGTCAGGCTTAAGCTTCAATGCTTTATTAAAGAACTGCATTGCTTCATCATCATTTCTTTGCTGTTGTAAGATACTGCCTAAATTACAATAAACAGTGGCAAAATCAGGATGTAATTCAATGACCTTATAAAAGTAATATTTGGCTTCATCAAGCTTGCCTTGGTCTTTCAGCAAATTACCCATATTAAACAAAGCTTCTAAAAAATTAGGCTTATGTTGTAACGCTTGAAAATAATGATGTTCAGCTTGATCTAGCAATCCTTTATCGTGAAAAATCTTACCTAAATTAAGTAATAGTTCTGGGTAATTAGGTTTGATCGACAAGGCCTGTTGATAACTCAACATTGCGTCATCCACTTGATTCATTGCCAGCTGCGCATTGCCTAAATTAAAATGGGCATCGGCAAAATTTGTATTAATAGCAATTGACCGAGATATCAACTCTATAGCGACATCATGCTGAGCGATTTGATGCGCCAACAAACCCAATAGATATAACACATCAGAATTATTGGCTTCAATAGATAAAACTTGCTGATAAATTGCTTCAGCTTGTTCTAATTCACCTTTTTGGTGATAGCCCAAAGCAAGTTGTATGGCTTGTGGAATGGATACATCATTCATAACTTTATTCTCAATGATTCAAATTCAACAATTCAGCACCAAAAATACCATACTTTACTTTGGCGTGGATTCTCACTGGAATTTTCCGCTTATCTGCGGTGAGCCAAATGGATAAACTGGCATTTTTAGATTTTTTAAAGACGCCTGACAAATGACTGGTCGCAATTTTTAATTTGATGGTTTTCACGGGTTTGTTATTAATCATCAAAACCTCTTCACCCTCTGTTGAAACCTGATTATAATTCACCGCTTTACCACTAAAAACGGGAACAACCACTTTTTCTCCAGGCTTTAACTGTAACTTTCTAAATGCCTGTACTGCCGATAATCGATCATACACTTCATCGGGTAAGGCAATTTTACCATCGTTGGCATTTTTCAAATAAGGCACACCAGGCGAAACGTCAGTAAATCTTTTTAATAATTGCACTGGAACATTGTCTTTTTCTGGTTTTACCCAGACATATTCTCGCTGGAAAAAATTCTTTTTTATCTTGGTTTTTTTCCTGTTTCTGAACAACTCACCTATTTTATTTTTCCAGTCAAACCAAATAACTTTGTGCTTAAATTTTCTGGTTTGAGTCGTCTCTTCATAAAACAGCGTTTTGTTAAGTTTTTCATTCACATAACTGTTAATATGATACCTGACACTGTATATTACTTCAGCTTTTTTGAAGTTTTCTGTGGTTAAATCCAGTTGAAAAAGATAAGCAGATTGCCCCTCTATTTTTTTCATTTCAGGCGCAATAGTTAATTTAATATTAGCAATATCAATCCAGACATTTGATGTAATCACCCCCCGAAATGAAGCCTTATAATTTAATACTTCGCCCAGTTTAAATGGGATATTAGCAGCATAAATTGATGAAATATTGAATAGAAGAAAAATAAATATTATTTTTTTTAAGGAATAGGTCATAGACATAATTTAATGGTTAAACTGAGATAAATACTGATATTTTACTCTAATTTTTGCCTAATTTATTAAAATCATCTAAATTTTATGCTGATACCAAAACTTCAAGCCCAGCTAAAAATTGATTATCGAAAAGGTTTTGTCAAAATAATGAGGGGCAAATTAAAAAACACCTCATCCTAACACTCAGTAGTCATCCTAATTTTACCAAAGCTGGTGGCATGGTATCCTTTAAAATTGATACCAAACCTATTGCTTTTCAGGCAAATTTATCTAAATTTAAAGAAACATATTTAAAATCCAATTCATCTTTACTCAAAACACCAACCATTATTTCTTCACTATAATATGAAATTATCACCCCAAAAAAGTTTGGCATCAAAGCTTCGAAAATTAATCATTATTATTTCGACCTGCTTGTTGTTATTAGCATTTTCTGCATTTTTGATGATTGAAACGATATCCTATAAAAAATCTGCACTGAGTCATATTACCGTTTTAGCTGACGTTATCATGCTCAACTCAACCGCTGCCATTTCTTTTGATGACAATGTAACGGGGCAACAATTATTAGATTCTCTAAAATCTGAACCAAATATTATTTCAGCAAAATTTTTTCACATTAATTGGACAACCTTTGCCCAATACGGTGATTTAAAAAAACCACATTCAACAACAGATGAAATTTTTAATGCCTTAAAAGAGCAAGTCTTAAAAACCAACCAACATGCATCGATGATCACTTGGAGTAACCTGACATTATTAAGCCCCATTCATTTAGACCAAGAAATCATTGGTTATTTATGCATCAAATCTTCTTTGGATTCTCTTTATCAACAATTACAAAACTCCTTAGAGATAATGCTAATCATATTTCTTGTACTGATGCTGGCAGCACTGATGTCATCAAATATATTAAAAAAACAAATAGCCAAACCATTTGAACAACTCGTCATCCTCATGCAAAAAGTAACCGACCAACAGGATTACAGCGTTAGAATTGACATTAAAAATGAGGATGAAATTGGTATTTTATCAAATAATTTCAACATCATGATCGAACAAATACAACAAAGAGATGATGAGTTAGAAAATAAGGTATTAATTAGAACGGCTGAACTGGTAAAATCAAAAGAAGCTGCTGAAGCAGCCAGCGTGGCAAAAAGTGATTTTTTAGCCACCATGAGTCACGAAATTCGTACGCCGATGAATGGTGTACTGGGTATGACAGAAATTCTGTTACTGTCCAATCTTGACAAAGAAGCTCATTCACTGGCAAAAACGGTCTATTTATCGGCAGAAAACCTACTACATATCATCAATGAAATTTTAGATTTTTCTAAAATAGAAGCCAATAAAATGGACGTTTATTCCAAAGCATTTAATTTCCTAGAAATGCTAAACAATATCATGGATATTTTTAAAATTCAGTCCGACAAAAAAAACCTGGCATTAATTGCAAAATTTTCAGATCAATTACCCAATTATGTCATTGGTGATGAGGTCAGAATACGCCAAATATTGATTAACATCATTGGCAATGCCATCAAGTTTACTGACCAAGGAAAAATTCAATTTTATTGTGAAATAAGTAGCAATAACGATGCACCTAATATTCAAATAAAGTTTATGATTTCAGATACTGGAGTCGGCATTAGCCCTGAACAACAGAACAAAATTTTTGACGCATTCATGCAGGCTGACAACTCAAGCACTAGAGCTCATGGGGGGACTGGATTAGGCCTGGCTATTTCAAAACGTCTGGTTGACTTACTTGGAGGCGACTTAAAATTAATCAGCCAGCAAAATCAAGGCAGTGAATTCAGTTTTATATTACCTCTTCAAATAACAAAAAATCTTGATAATAAGACTATAAATGCTGAGGTTATTAATCAACCATCAAAAACCATTAAGGTACTACTAGCAGAAGATAATCGAATTAATCAGCTGGTTGCCCGAAAAATGTTAGAAGAACTCGATTGTCAGATCAACATTGTGGAAAATGGAGAATTAGCCATCAATGCCGTCAAAGAAAATCAATATGACATTATTTTAATGGACTTTCACATGCCTGTGATGGATGGTATTAATAGCGCTAAAATAATCCGTGACAATCATTTAATTCCCCCAGAAACCCCAATTATAGCCGTCACTGCTGACGTACAAAAAGGCATTGAAGAAATTTGTAAACGAGTTGGAATGAATGATTATTTAAGCAAACCTTTTAAATTGGAACAATTGCAAGGTATGCTGAGTAAATGGGCCAAAACTTAGATTAGGAATGGGAATTAAATAAATAAATAAAAGGGTGATAAATCACCCTTTTTTTTATTACCGTATAAAGATTTTAGTTACAATTTCTAACCGCTTGCACATGTGTTTGAGGCGCATCTTCAAAATCAAATTTATCACCATTGATTTCATTGTTATTAGCCAAATTTAATGTACCTGAAACAGTTTTAGGTGCTCCACCTATTGTATATGAAAATGTCACTGATGCCGTTGATGCACCTGGCGCATGATTTCCCGTTAATACGCCACTGTGAGTCACATCATCAGACGTTCCCATGGTTGCATCACCGCCAACGTTAATGGAAGTATAGGTTCCATTCAGATTACCACTGGCATCTTCTGTAATATCAGCAACAAATGCAACTTCACCCCAATGACCATTCATGGTTGGATCTTCACAAGATTGAGTTTCTTCTGATGAACCCATTGGGTGATGTGGAAAAGGGCGATGTGGTGGAATATGCGGATGATTTTGCATAAATGTTCCACCAGGGAAAGGTCGATGTCCAGCACCTGGAAATGGACCGCCTGGTTTCGGTCTCACCAATGATCGTGAAATAAACTGTACACTTTCACCCTTAACCGTTGCAGGACTGGTTGATGCCAATGGTGCTAAATCAGTTGTTGCAGCACCACTTGAAATCAAATGATTGGGTGAAGTTGTGGTATTTAACTCTATCGGATCACTACATTTGGTTGGATCAGTTTGATAAGTGGTATCACTTGAGTAAGGTCCTTTGCTATAAAAAAAGAAGTTACCTGGTTTCAGCACAGGAACACCAGCAGCTCTTTTTAGCTGATTGATATTAGCAGGAGCACCATTAACATCATTATACTGCTGAATATTTTTAACCAATTGCGTTACTTCACCATTACAGTCGGTTAAAACGTAGCCCATTTTTACGCTATTGGCAATGGCATCACCTTTTGCCAACCAGTGAATTTCATAAAGATTATAAGCATGATCTACATCCATAGAAACGCCCGCTATACCAAACCAACGACTACTGAAGCTATTGATTGTGCCACCTGTTAATGAATCACCAGCACAACTGGCGACTAAAGAGCTTAGTGGGCTATCAGAACAACGCTCAATTATCTGTGATTTACCTGGCATTGCCTGAGCGGTATTAACCACAACCAGCGATGAGAATAAGATACTCGATATAGCGCTTGCTACTAGTTTGTTTTTCATTGATATTACTCCTAAAAGTTGATTAAAATTTGATAACACTTATCTTATCGGCTTTTATAAATAAATTTTAGGAACCACATCACATAATTTTATAATTGATATAATTTAAACTTATTAATGTGACTTGTTCCACTAATTATCTGTGATAGATTTAACACTTTTAGTCGTCAACACTGAATAATTCAATACACAACAATAAAAAACATGCAAAATCCCCCTAAAACATTATTTATCGGACTCATCACTTTTGACATTATTTATCAGGTGAAGCAAGTCCCTACGTCCAATGAAAAAATTGTCAGTCATCATCAACTGCTCACTTGTGGAGGACCCGCGACCAATGCGGCGATTACATTTTCCCATTTAAGCGGGGTCAGTTCATTAATGGCAAGTTTGGGACAACATGATTTATCATCACTAATATGTAATGAACTTTCAAAATATCAAGTAGATTTTTTGAACCTATCAAACCAAACGCTATCTCCAACTATCTCATCCATTATGGTGACAGAAAGTACGGGAGAACGAGCGGTTGTCTCAGTGAATGCAAAACACAAGCAATGCAAGCAGCTACCTGTTGGCTTTTCTATGGACAAACATCAAGCTCTCTTTGTGGATGGACATCAAATACAAATATCCATTGATGCCGCTCAAATTGCCAGACAAAAGCAATACCCTGTCATATTTGATGGGGGAAGCTGGAAAACCAATACTGAACAACTTCTACCACACGTTACTCATGCTATTTGTTCAGAAAATTTTCATCCACCAAATTGTAACAACATCAAGCAAACACTGAATTATTTAAAACAATTCAATATTTCCAGCATTGCCATTACACGAGGTGAAAAATCAATCATTATTGTTGAAAATGAAATTCATGATGAAATTACCCCGCCACAATTAAAGGTAATTGATACCTTAGGAGCAGGAGATATATTTCATGGAGCCTTTTGTTATTACTACCTCACAACCCATAATTTCAAGCAAGCTCTACAACAAGCATCTATCATTGCTACTAAATCATGCCAGTTTTTTGGAACTCGACAATGGATGGAATAAGTTAAATGAAAAACATAGAGATCGTTTGTACTCAGGAAACTAAAGACTTAATGTGTCGCTGTATTCTTGAATTTGTTGAACACAATTATCCCAAAGGAACAGCAGATTGTGGACTGGCAGCAAGAGAGTCTTTATTGGACTGCGTTAATAATATTAATCAGCAATTCAACCCAGATAAAAATCAAACAATTATTAACAAACGAGTCAAACCCTTTATAAAACTTGCCATTCAACACCATTTCAATCAATTAAATTCAAATACTGAACCAAGTCAGCAAAATGAAATGAATATTTTACTGGATGCTTTAAATGGCGAGCAAAGATAATCAGGACAATCGCTTTAAAATTTTATAAAAAATGCTAACTTTGATCAATACTACTTGTGTTCATTGGCATCCATTCGTGGTTAATAATCATCTATATTGAATTAAAAAAACCACCATCAGGGCTTTATATTCTCAGATTCATGTAACTTTCGATCAACTGATATTAATAACTTTTCAATATGGTCAATTTTTTTCCTCAATGCTTCATTTTGTTCTTTTAACAATTTCTCTTCATCAGCACCACTTTCTTTGGCTGCTTTCTCATGTTCTGTTTGCATAACATCCAGCACAATACCAATCATCATATTTAAAAAAACAAAAGCAGTTAAAAAAATAAAGGTCAAATAAAAAATCCAACTTAATGGGTAAACTTCCATGGTTTCATACATCACATCCGTCCAGTCTTCAAATGTTGCAACCCTAAAAAGAGTGAGTAATGAAATGGCAATATTACCCCATAATACAGGATTAATTTCGTCAAACACAAAACTACCAATCGCACCATAAATATAAAAAATAATAAACATCAGCAAGAGCACATAACCCATGCGTGGTATTGAAATCAACAAGGCATTGATAAGAACACGTAGCTCTGGAATAATCGAAATTAAACGTAATACTCTAAAAATTCGCAATAAACGTGCGAGTAAAACCATTTCGGTATCTTGTACAGGAATAAGACTGGCAACCACGATGAGGAAATCAAAAACATTCCATTTGCCTTTGAAAAAATCCAATGTTCGCTCTTCGACTGCCAGACGTATGATAATTTCCACTAAGAAAATCAAAGTAACCAGTGTATCTAAAACACTCAAAATCAGCTCAAGTCGAGGATCAATTTGGTAAGTTTTAACACCGATCATCAATGCCGAAAAAATAATCACAGAAATCACAAAAAATTCAAATGCTTTATTATTTCGAATTTTGATGAGTTTTTCTTGTAAAGAGATAACGTCCTTATCCATGTACTTAAAATATCCTTATTTTTGATGAATGGTCAGGGTGTGATATACCATATAAATAAGTAGGTGACCATAATTATCTTAACAAAATTTTCGCTCAAGATTTTTTGACCTTTGGTGTTACTGCTCTGATTGCATAGAGGTCTATTCGGTCAGAGTAGTAGTGCCAAAGGGCGGAAAATATTGAGTGTAAATGTTAATATAATTATGGTCACCTACTTACATTTTCCTCAAATAAAAAACACCCAAATAA
>JABHHM010000236.1 GCA_018671575.1 Methylococcales bacterium
GAATCTGATGAAGAAGAAAGTGATGGTGAAATTGATTTGGATGACATCGATGATGATGGCCTGGAAGGTCTGGCAGACGAGTTAGATGATCTGGGTTATGAGGATTTAGAATCGTTATTAGGTGATTTGATGGATGAGGATGATTAGGAATGGGCGCGAAATAACTTCCTGTTCTTGGTTTTAGCTTTATGTTAAATTTAAATGACATGAAGATGGAGGCAAGAACAGGAAGTTATTTCGTACCCGTTCCTTTAACATTGACATCTTAATTTTTTTAAACATTATTAAAAAGTGAAGCCATTATTTTTGACTCATCAGACACTACGTTTACTGTTGCAACATTTAACTTACTTAATTATGCAGAACCACCTCATGCCTGTTACGAACATGAAAATATACTGAGTAGTGACGAATGGAAGGAAAAGCAAAGGTGGATTAGTCGGCAACTAGACCTGGCTACTCCAGATATTATTGGTTTTCAAGAGGTTTTTAGTCCTGATTCTTTAAAAAAACTCACTCAAAAGCACCTGCTTACCTATTTTGAAACAATTGAACCACCTCATCATACAAGTCATTATATCGGGGATAAACCCGTAGTTGCCATAGCTTCACGTTTTCCTATTGAGCAATGTGATGCCGTTAGCGTGTCACCAGAAATGATTAAAGCAATGCATTTACCCGATGATTTTTGTCTTAGTCGAGGTATTTTAAGGGCACAAGTAAAATTACCGCTAATTGGATCTTGCTTAGTTTATGTGCTCCACTTAAAATCCAAACGTCCTATTATTACCGAATCATTCTGCCAGCAGTCATTGGATGAAACAACTGACTTAATTTCTCCTGATATTTCTTGGGAAGATAAAATTCAACAGTCAATGACTCGACAAGTGATCGGCGGTTGGGCTTCAACTATCCAACGAGGGTCGGAAGCTGCGTGTCTTTATTATGATATAATGTCGCACCGACATAATAAAGAAAGCTCAAATTTACCCATTATTGTTCTTGGTGACTTTAATCAAAATCTAGCTTCTTCAGAGTTACAGTTTTTAGTTGATAATCACCAGTTATGGTCGATTGATAATACCCAAACGGATGCATTGCCTCATGAGGCAAAAATACTTTTTGACCATTTTGCCTTACATGATTCACATCAGCTGGTTTTAGGAAATGCAGAGCTATTAAAGTCTCATTCATCGGATTTTTCTGAGCCACAAACAAATTTACTGCCCAGGCAACCTACACACTATTTCTCAAACAAAGGCAATGTTTTAGATTATATTTTATTGTCCAATGATTTTAACTCATGTTATCAACACAGTATTCTCAGCGTCATAGACCATCAAACATTTAATCAGCATTTGCTGAATCCTATTTTTGAATATGATAGCCAAGCAAGTGATCACGCAATGGTGGCAACTACAATAAAGATATGGTGAATTTAAAGAATTAGCAAAGGGCTTTTCTCAATTCTCAATAGGAAAACGCTAATCATGGTCTTGAAACCGTTTTTCTATTAAAGACCGCAGTTTTATTTAATATTTAAACTGTTTGCAGGCTGCTTAGCCTGGTGAACGTTCTATTATTCACATAGATTATGTCACTAAGGGACGATTCAAAAATAACCCTTTACAATTTATGAAGAAATTTTATTCACAGGTAAGGCGCTTACGTTAAAATTGATTCTATTTTTAATGTAGACAGGTCTTTTTTGAATGTGATTGCGTCTTCTCTTCCTTGCTTTGAGCGATAATAATCTTTTCTTGTGCCAATTTGTTTAAAACCATTTTTTTTATAAAGATTAATTGCTTGTGTATTGCTTTTTCTAACTTCTAAAAATAAATTATTTGCTTTCATAAAAATAGAAATATTGAGCATATATTTTAAAAGTTTGGTGGCTATTTTTTGTTGTCGAAAGTCGGGGTGAATACAGATGTTTAATAAATGAACTTCATCAACCCCACGCAACATAATTGCGTAACCTTGAATTTGCTTGTCGATGATACAAACTACTCCAATATAACCTGTTTTGAGGCAGTCATTGATAATGCCTTTTGTCCAAGGGTAGTCATAGGCTAGTTGTTCAATTTCAAAAACACGTTCTAAATGACTCTCTCCCATCGTTTTAAATAGGATGGGCAGAGAGGAGGAGGGGGATTGGGGAGTTATTCCCAAACTTCTCTCCAGCTTAATCTTTCAGGGCCTTCAAAACATCTTTCGAGGTCTTTGGGTGCTTCAGGGGTGGGTTGACTGTCATGCATTGGCATCATGTGCCACATCATGTCCCACATATCTTTCATTCCAAAAATATTAAATGGTATGGGGTTACCAGGAACTCTGCCTGCTCTTCCTTCATTGCTCCAGTTAAAGCCCAGAATATTCATGCCAAAGCCTGGCCAAACGCCATGATAACCTTCCATTGGGAATAGGTTGCTCATTAAAGGTATTTTCATTCCCATATCTGTACGAATATCGAAGCGGTCACAATCTTTTGAATTATCGCGACAAACAAGATCAGGTTGTAAGCCATTTTTGCTATTGCCAAAATGTCTGTCATCATCCGTTGCCGTCATATCCATGACCATGACCATGTCCATATTATTTCCAAAATCTAGCATATCACCAAATAATCCGTTGTTGGATCCTCCAGTAAAAATGCGGTAGGAGTCATTGCCAAACATATCCATAGTCATTACCATGTCCATGCCCATTCTTAGTCCTTTGCCTTTGGCCCCACTCATACCGATGATGTATTCATCGTCGCCTGTCATGTCACCAATACCAACAAAATTCATTCCCATGTCAAATAAACCGAACATAGAAAAATTTTGCATCTTTATTTTATAAGTGTCGGCAGATTTGTTTTTGGCTATTTTTGATGCATCACAGTTAGCGTTGGTGCATTCATCTCCTTTGACCATCCAGTCTGGCATAAAAGGTATTTTTACTTCTACACCATCTATGGTTGTGGTCATGCCTGACATTCCCATGTCCATTGACATGACCATGTTCATCATTCCTGTATTGTTGACACAAAGATTGGTTTTGTCTCCTGGCATATCCATAATGCCAACCATGTTCATCGCACCTTTCATTTTGATATTGATGTTGCGAATTTCTTTGTTTTTACCCAGTAGGTTTAACATGTCACCCATTAAGTTAGAGCCTGCTGTCCAGATGCCACCCATCATTTTCATCATGGCTTGCATGAAAGAGCCCATGACTGTTTTATTGAATGCGGTCATCATTCGATCCATCATGCCCATGGGCATACTCATCATGGCCTGCATCATTGGTTTCATTATATCGACCATCATATCCATCATGGGTTCGCATAGTGATTTCATCGGTCCACACATGATGCCCATATTAGACATCATGTCACCCATCATATCCATCATTCGGTTCATCATAGAAGACATCATGCCATTCATCATCATATTCATCATTTGTAATGGTAGTTGCATCATATCCTTGAAAACATCACCCGCATTTTCATTGCCAGGAAACATATTCATCATAAAAAAACCATTGCCAAAGGCTGGGACACCATGGGGACCACTTAAATCAACATTTAATGTGACAGGGCCTTCGCGTGGTGGATCAAGCCAGCCAAATAAGTATTTTTGGCAAGCGTTGCTAAAGCACAGTGCTTTACCAAAATCAGGCATTAACATCACCATATTCATTGGGAATGTGCCGCGCATGTTGACGACATTATAATAGGTTTGTCGAAATTCTGTTTGCAGAACAACGCGGGCGTTTTCAGAGCTGCCTCGACCTTCTGCGGTGATTCGGTAAAGTTTGGTTTGCAAGTCAGAGTCCGTGGCAATTTCTTCGACAGAAAATCGAGGTTGATGGCTAAGGATATATTCAGATTTTTTAAAGCCAAAACTTTTTTCAAATTCAAAGGTAGAGGCTTTATCCCACCACTTGATAGATCTGGGTTTATGTTTGTGAGTGATGATGCCACAGTTGCTAATGGCAACTTTAGGATCTGACTGATTGCCTAAACATTCTTCGGCATGTTGTAAGGCCGCTTCGGCAGCTTGAAAAGCAAATTCACGATCTTTTTGACTATTGACCGTTTTTGTTTCAAGAACTGCAATGTCCATTGTGTTGACAGTTAATAAAGTAACCATAAACAAAATCACCAATGCAATCACTAATGTTGCACCGTTTTGTTGATTTAGGTGTGTTTTTTTCAATGTTATTCTCCTTTCCATCTAAAAAATTATACCGCTAGGATATAAGTTTTGTTTGAGTGGACGAGCTACTCTGCTTAGCTTTAAAAATTTCTAATGTTGTTACGGAGTAACATGGTTGATTTATGAACATGGTCGTTATTAAACTTTAGTTCAACACGGACAGATACAATATTATTGGGGTCATAAGTTAATTCGATTTTTTGTTCATCTGTGATGCCCGTATTTGTACAGTTGGATTTTTTATTAAAAAAGTTACCGTCAACAAAACATTCGGCAACACCATTATTGTCTTGATCGATCCCAAAATAGACTTGAAAGTCTTTGATGTTACTGGCTAAGACAACACTGTTACTGGCGTTTTTGGCCTGTAGTTTATTGTTAACTTTTGGGTTTCCTTCGCATTTTAATTGATTGTTATCCACATAAAAGAGATTTTTTATCAAGTGGCCATCTTTGATGATATTGCCTGAACAATTATAGTTGGTGGAGTTTTCAGCACTTTGATAGATAATCATGAC
Source organism: Methylococcales bacterium (assembly GCA_018671575.1). Taxonomy (GTDB): domain Bacteria; phylum Pseudomonadota; class Gammaproteobacteria; order JABHGC01; family JABHGC01; genus JABHHM01. The sequence goes on from JABHHM010000236.1 coordinate 4,724, forward strand.
GCTATCAGGATCATTATTGCCTTCATTGGCAATGATGACATTGAAGTTGTCTTCACTACTACAAGAGGTCGCTGTTGAAGCATCCATTCCCGTTTGGCGGATACAATAACCTGCTTGTTGTAAGTGGCGTTTTAATTGAATGAGTGCGAAACGTCCAGACTGTTGAGTTTGTGCTTTTTCTAATGTTAGTTGGTAGGTGGCACTTATATCGGCATAAATTTTAATGGTAACGCCCAAGACGGTAGCGCCAACGGCTGAGCTAACCATCATCCCAACCAGTGTCATTCCTAAGTTTTTTCTTATGTTGATGGGGTTCATAGTTTTGCTCTCAAGGTGAAGGTTTGTGTGCGATTTTTTTCCTCTTCTTCGCTCAGGTCTTGCCACTGTATAACCACTTCAACCAATGTTTGTGGTGTGATTTTTTGGTTATTGACTGGATCAAAAATTGTTCGACGCTCATTGGGCGTGGCTTTGGTTGAGATGCTACCGAGTGCTGATTTTTCTCCTGTTGTTAGAAAATAATCAATGTCTGATTTCCATTCATTTAAATCAAATTTCATTAATTCAAATGGCGTTTTGCTACGGGCTAATTGGCAAATTTCTTCATTGGACTTTTTGGGATTGTGGCAAGCGGTAAAATCATTTTTATTGTTTAGTTTTTTGTCGTAATGTCCAGCAATCGCAATCATTCTATTTGATCTCATTTGACTGATAATTGAACTGGCTAATTCGACTGCTTGAGCTTGGTGTGAATTGGTTTGTAAAGACTTTAATGCCATCATTTGAATTTTTGATAAGCCTAAAATACCAACTCCCAGCACTGAAGTGGCAACCATTACTTCAACTAAAGCAATGCCTGTAATTAATTTTTTTCTGATTTTATTCATTTATTTACTCCATGCTCCCGATTTTCCATTTTGCCAATATTGTCGTCCAGTATTGTCAATTTCTAGTAGGCCATCATTTTTTTGAGTGTTATTGGGTTCAGGTGTTGCGCTGATGATGTAAGTGAATTTTGTTGCTTTGAGTGTCAGCGTATAACCTTCGGCAGTTTCACCTGATATGTCCCAGTCTTTGTATGTGCTTTTTTTAGTAAAATGTCGTTCTATGCGATGGCTTAATAGGCTGAGGGTGCCTTGAGCAGCCATGCGTTTAGACTTGATGATATGTTGGGTATATGTTGGAACAGCAATGCCAGATAATATGCCGATAACGGCAATGACGACCATTAATTCAATGAGTGAAAATCCCCGTTTGATCTTCATTTTATTTTGCCTGTCTGTATATGCTTATATAAGCAATAAATTATATAATTATTTTGATGTTTTTGAACGTTGTTTCCGATCTTTGGTATTTTTGCTCTGACCAATCGACTTTCCGTATCATTTGAAATTAAAGTATCAAAGGTTAAAAGTTGCCACAAAAAAATGGTTTGTTCCTTATACAAACAGTGTAGATTAGTCTGTAAAAAACATATTATTTTTATTGTGTATTACCTAATATTTGTTTTGCTATTTTTTTAAGAGGCTATATCTCCATTCTTCGTAAGATAATGGGCAATGTGAATTATGTAATGATTTTATGATTCGGTCACCAATTTCAAAATATTTAAGTGTGTAGGGGTTGGTATCATTTTGTAGTCGCAGTAGTTGTTTGCATTTGATCGAAACTTCTTCTTTTTTAGTAAATTTATAGTTGCCACTTTCCAGTTCATGAATTTCAATGGTGACTAAGCGGTCTTCAGTTTTGTTTGCATCAAGAAATAACATGCCAAAAAAACCAAGAGGAACAACCAATAGCATTGCGCTCATGATGAAAAATTGCTTTTTTCGGGTACTTTTTACAATGTCATGAAGTATGTGAGTTGCTTTTTCAAGCTCAGTGTTTAAATTTTCAATAAGAACTTTGTCTTCGATGGATTCTTTTTTAATAACTTTTAGCTCAGAATGTTCTTTTTTGAGACGTTCCAGTGTCTGATCTACCATCTTTTCTTCAGATTCTAGTTCAGTACGAGCTTCTTTTAGTTCTTGGTGTTCTTGCTTGAGTCTTTCTAATGTGGCATCAACTTGTTTTTCTTCGAGTTTTAATTCTTGTTTGGCAAGTTTTAATTCTTCCTCTTTCTTTAACAGCTCGTTTTGTAATTGTTCAGTGTCAAGTTGAATGACTTTATTATTGGATAAGCTACGTTTGGCAAATTGAGACATATAAACTTCCATTAATTAAAAGATGGTTGATTATATTAGCAAGGATTTTGTCGAATGTCTTAAGGAGGAGAAGGTTTTGGTTAAAAATTATTTATTTTCAATTAATTCAGTCAGTAGTTTTTCTAAATCTAAATATTTTGGGTTCTGCTCATCAATTAGTTTGACTCTGTTAAGATAGTGTCTGGCATCATCTAATTTGGTTTCACTGGTGCCATTGTTTTGCATGTAACGGATGATGGCTTGAGCAGTGTTCATGTTAACACTGGAATTGTTGGGTAATGATTCTGCGGCTTGCTCAAACATTTCAATTGCTTGTGGAATTCTACCTTTTAAATACAAGCCCATGCCTGCTTTATTGAGTGATAAATAATCATTTTCAGATCTTTCGTCGGGGGTGCTTGCCAAGTTGTGTTGAATAGAGTCAATTTGGTCTTTTTCAATGCTGCTTTGTAGTTTGTTGATGATTTTTCGCACCATTTTTTTTTCACCAAATTTAACGCATGTATTGGCAAGATCAACCAGCAAAATGTCTGGTAAATTATTGTGGCGTTGTAAATATTCAGATTTTACAGTCTTAAAGATATCCTGGCTTTGATTGTGTTTGCCTTGTTCCTTATAAATCAATGCTTCAATAATTTCTGTGTGTAATAATCCGTCAAAGTCTTCTCGGTAGTTTTTTTGTGCTTCTTTTAAAATCTCAAGTGCTTTCGTAGAAATTTTTCTGGCATGAAGGACTTTTGCATATCCTGCATGATCACTGGCACTGGTTAGGTAGGAGTATTGCCCAAAAGTAATTGCCGCTTTATAGGCTTTTTCAGCAATTTCTATGTCATTTTGCTGTAATGCCAGTTCTCCCAGTTTTTTTTGTCGAAGGATTGTTTTGGGGGATAACTTTGTTGCCGTCACAAGAATTTCCTGTGCTTCCAGTCGGTCGCCTTGCAGTCTCATAATGTCTGATAGTATGTCGTAAGCTTCGACATAGCTTTTGTGATGATCAATTAATTGTTCTAGCAATGTTTTTGATTCGTCGTAATTTTCATTGATGAAATGAACTTTTGCAAGACCCAATGTTGCCCAATTGAAATTATGGATGCTCAGCATTTTATTGTAAATTTTTTCAGCAATTTGAGGTTTGTTGATTTTGAGACAGATATCACTTTTTAGCCTGGCAATATCGACAGAAAAGCGAGATTTATTGGCTAATTCTTGGTCGCACAATTTTAATGCACTTTTATATGATTTGGTATCTGTGGCTTTGCATATTTTCATCATGCTATCTTTTTTTATCAAGGCCCTCTGGATTCTTTTCCACAAAACTTCTTTGGGAAAGGGTTTGGTTAAATAGTCATCAGGGCGGTATTCAACAGCTCCCATGACCATTTCTAGCGAGCTTTCGGCAGTGAGCATAATGAATATGGTTGAATAACCGATGAGTTCTTTAAAACGTGCTTCCTCAAGTAACTGTTGTCCATCTTGACCTTGCCCAAGGTTATAATCACATAATATAACATCATATTTATTTTCAGAAATTAATTGTAACGCCCGTTTTGCATAACCTGCATCATCGACATCATCGATTCCATCTTCCCTTAACATATTTCTAATCATGTTGCGATAATTGGCGAAATCGTCAACGATTAAAAATTTTTTCTTGGATAGATTGACGGTTTGTAATTTCATTTGAATGATTGCATGATGGTTTGGAGTTGATTTAACTGTTTTTTGGACTCAATAAGTTATGGAGCGGGCATGAAATAACTTCCCGTTACTTAATTGATATTATAGTCTATTTGGTTTGATTTAAACATTTTAGAAGTCTTTTTTATTTTGCTGGAGATATAGACTAAATAGATATGTTTTTAGTTATTTGTAAGCTAAAAGAGCGTGTGTATCGAATTTAAGATTGTTATTCAATGATTTTTATACTATATTCCGTAGGTATAATCATCAAATAAACGATAAATACGGTGCAATACTAAAAATCATATGTATTTTTCCATATTATTTTTCAATAAAAGTGTTGATTAATATATTTTTAATTATTTTAGGAGTACGATCCCATGGCTTCAAAAAAGAAAGCTACTACAAAGAAAAAAACAGTAAAAAAAGCTGCTGTGAAAAAAACAGTTGCCAAAAAAAAGGTGGTGGTTAAGAAAAAAGCTGTTGCAAAAGCCCCTGTTAAGAAAAATACCGTTAAGAAAGTTGCGGTAAAAAAGGTGCCTGTAAAAAAAAAGGCCACTGTTAAAAAGAAAGTTGCTAAAAAGAAAGTAGCAAAAAAGACTAAGTCGGTACCTGTTACTTTGAATAAAGAACAGTCCGTTGCTTCGCTGGCAGAAATGACTGGGTTAAGTAAAGTTGATGTTGAAAAAGTAATAAAATCATGGTCAACTTATGTAATGAGTTCTTTAAGTAATGGTGATTCCGTGATGTTAAAAGGTTTTGGTACTTTTTCAACACGAACTCAAGCGGCAAGAAAAATTAACCATCCTGGTACAGGTGAAATTGTTGATGTGCCCGCTAAGAGAGTCCCCGTATTTCGTCCAAGTCGTATCATGAAAAATGAAGTTAGGTAACACGCAATAAATAAACTACCCATATTGCGCAGAA